>NZ_JABXWS010000050.1:0-55758 GCF_015594425.1 Novosphingobium sp. HR1a | reverse complement strand
CCGTCAGGCCGATGATCGCAGCGGTGTTGGACTTGCTGTGCAGGAACCCGGTGGCGCTAGCCTTGTCGCCGCAGTGGACCACGTTGCCCTCGCGGAACTTCACCTTCCCGTCCAACTCGACGTAGTGGTCCACCTCGACCACCAGCCACTTCGCGTCCGCGGACCAAGTGAACAGGCTGGCATCCCCAGCACCCCAAAGGGCGCCGTGCAGGCCGCCGCCGCACCTCGTATCGTCGCGGAAGTCGGGGGCGATCACGTGACCGGACTCAGGCCATGTGAAGCCCTTCGCGTGAGGAGACGGCGCGCGCATGTCCGCAAGACAGGTGCGAAGGACGTAGGCGGGCGTATCGAGCTTGATAATGCTGGTCATAAGATACTCCATTCTCTCTCTAGTGGAAGTTCAGTTGTTAGATGAAATGTGGAACCAGTCGCGGCCCTCGACGCCCAGCGACCCGCTAGAGGCCATCAGGCCCCAGCTTTCGGGGTTGGCGATGTTCACATAGACATAGCCGTTCTCGTCGACGTTCCCGCCGCCGACCCACAGGCCGGACCAGCCGAGCTTGTCGGCGAGGGCCTTTGCGCCCTTGCAATGCTCCTCATCGGTGCTGCCGTATCCGTAGGGCACAGTGAGGGCCTGTGCGGGGAGGCCGTGGGATGCCTTTCGGGCGGTCGCCTTGATCCTGCTGCCCCGGCTGTTGGTCGGGCCTAGGTAGCGCGTGGTGATGCTCTGGCGCATTGAATGTCTCCCTAAGGGAAGTGATGAGTGATTCGGCAGGGCCGATAGGAGAGCCGGAGGACAACCCCCGGCGCTCTCGCGGACCTGTCAGGCTTCAGGATAGAACGCGAAGGGAGGCGCTCCCATGTCCTCAAGCTGGCGGCTTTCCTCGTGGCCATATGCAGGCCGCTCTCGGCAGTTGCAGTTGAGGTGATGGACCGTGCGAAGGCCGTCCGCGTCCTCGGAGATGATGGCCCTTGTGTAACGTGCGTTGTCCATGAGGCGGGTGTGAAAGCCTCCGGTCCTGTAAAACTCATCGTAGGACATGTGGGACGCCGTGCGGTACGCGCCGTCGATGCTGATAGAGGCGTGAACTCCACAGTCTTCGGGAAGCGGCGAGGCAAGCGAAAGCCCGCGATCCTCAAGCCACCGCAGGAGCGCTGCGGGGGTCCTGAAGGCCGTGTGGGGCGTCGAGTTGCTAGTGACCGTGTACCAATAGCCGCACGTCTGCCGATGCTGATCTTTCGTCAGGCAGGCCACATGCAGGCGGTCATAGGTTTGAGTGAAGGCCATAAGGTCAAATCCTCTTGCAGTTATCGGAGGAGCCCTTGCGAGCCCCTCGGGAAACTGGCGGGACTGTGAGGCCCCGCTCAGGTGTTCGCGCTAGTGGAAGGGTTAGCCGTCGATTTCCTGCACCGCCTCGCTTCCGACGTCCTCAAGGGAGAATTCAGCGACACGGTGGATGGCTGTCGGCCACACAGGGTGGCTGGCGGAGACCGAGCTCCATCCGTCGAGGAGTTCTTGCGAAGGCTCAACCGCCTCCTTGAAGCGGATAGCCTCCTCAATTGCAGAGCGCTGGTCCGGTGCATCGATTTCAAGGGTAACGAGGATCGTCATGGGAACGGAAAAACGGGGCATCGCTTTCACTCCTCTATCTAGTGGAAATGTTAGGAAAGCAGCGCGACGCACTCGCCGGTTTGCAGCCAGTGAGCCCGTTGCAGGAACGTAAAGGTGTGGTCCCAGCGCCCGGCGAGAAACTCAGCCTCGCTATCGGTCTGCCATCGAATGTAGTGGGCCAAGTCATTCACATAGACCTTCCCCTCTTGAGCCTCTTGAATGCAACCCCGGCAGATTTCCGCGAAGTGCGCGCGGGTGCGCTGGATGGTGTCGGCTGTCAGTTCGACGCTCTGTCGGCGCATGGCAGGTTGCTCCTCAGGCTGCGAGTTTGGTGGACAAAGCGCGGAGGGTGTCGCCGGTCAGTGTGCCGTGTCCGGCGCGCTCGGTGGCATACCAATACCCGCCGGGATGCCGCTTGATGTTCCACAGCCCTCCCTCAGCATCCCAGCCCACATATTCGCCCTTACGGAAGGCGCTCCGTTCAATGTTGTGCGGCATTGCGATCACTCCTCAGTTGCCAGAAGACCGCGCTAGGCGATCCTCAGGATACCGGAGGGAAGCGTGAACTCCCCTCTAGTGGAAATGTTAGTGTTCGCCGTAGACCGTGCCATCGGTCTCGACCCACACGGTCCAAGTGCAGGTCTCCACAAAGGGATCGGAACCACCCCACTCGGTGTAGACCGATACGTCTCGGCACTCAGGGCCTTCACGGCTGCTGCCGATGCTCTTGATCTTGAACCGCTCAAGGTCCTCCCGGCTCTCATAGTAGCCAGTGATATATTCGCGGACCTGTGCATCCGTCGGTGCCTTCGCCATAATTGAACATCCTTCTAGTGGAACTGGTATAGGCTAGCTGCTTGATTGCCCTAGCGTTCTCTCGATCGGGTCAGGAGAGTTGGGGGTCACGCTAAAGCAATCAAGCAGGAGGAGAGCGGACCCCCCTCATACTCGATAGAAGCCTCGGCCTCGTCGGGTTCTCCCCGGGCTCCAGTCCCTTGGCTCGGCCTCTCGACCTTTGGGATGCTCCTGCGGGTTGCCCCGCTGCGGCTATCGGAGCCGCGATTTCCCGGTTGGTGTCCCTTCCGGTTTGATCCATCTAGTGGAAGTGAAATGATCCTGCAAGCGGAAAAGTTCCACAAGACGAAATAAAAATGGAAGTAGCCCAAAAGTGCAGGGCCTCAGGCGATCCTCAGGACGATCTCAGGGAAGCCTCAGGAGCAGGGCAGGCCGTGGAGAGCCACCCTTACCCACCTCAGGACCGGAAAGACTCTCAGCGACTCTCCTAGGGCAAACTGGAGGGCTTCTAGCCATCGTCCTCAGGTTAGGGGATGTGGGAGGGCCTCAGGATGGACCACAGGAGTGCCTCAGGAGAACGGCGGGAGGGCTGCGGGAGTGTTGTGGGCTGGATGAAAAAAGCAGGGCAAAGCGGAAGCAAGGGCGCACACACCACCAGCACCACGCCCTCAGGCCCTCCTCAGGCTGACATGCCGTGGTCGAGTAGTCCCCTATACTCCACCGATGCCACGGATTGCCGAGGGTACGCCATAAGGTGCGCCCATATCATGCCATGTAGGGTGTGCTCAGGGTGGAGAGCGAAGGGGCACCGGGCGATGCCAGGCAGTGCCTCGACGGCAGGCCCCCACGGGGGGTAGCGCCGGCTGCTGTCGGGTGCGTATGGCACTTCGGAATTTTGCAGCAAAACTAACGCCTTGCTGAAGACCCCCAATTAGCACTCACCCTTGGGGGAAGGATATATGGAAGGAAGTAACCTTAGGAGTACCTTAGGGTGATCCTTATGCTGTGCTCAGGATGGACGGGAGGAGAGGTGTGGGATATCCCTCCCTCATGATCCTCCTACCTCTCATCCTTGCAGCAGCTACCGTGGACCCCAACGTCTCGAAGGACGCCTATCGGGACTGTGTCGTGCCGAAGGCAACGGAGTGGGCGACAGGGCCGGACAGTGCGGAGGTGATCGTCCGGACGGCCGAGGGCCTCTGCGACGGAGAGCGGGTAGACGTCAAGCTAGCCCTCTTCCGGTTCGCCTCCGAGAAGGAGAAGGAAATCCAAGGGGGAATCTTGAGGATGACGCCCAAGGAGTTCGCCGATGTCGGAACGGACAACGTGGTCGAGGGCGTGAGGTCGCTTGCCTTTGCTGCGGTCTTACAGGCCCGGGCAAAGACATCCTCCAGAAAGCCCTAGGACGCCCCTCAGGACTCCCCCAAGACCCTCCCCGGTGTCAGTGTGCGGGGAGGGCTCAGAAGCGCTGAGAGGGGCTCAGGGAGTCAAATAGAGCTTGGCCTCTTCGGCCCGTCGTTTGACGAGCCCGGGGAGGACCGTCAGGACCCCCTTCACCCGAGCTTTGTTCCATAGAGTGAAGGAGGCGGCAGCTCCCTTCTTGTTCCCGGCCAGATGCCCGCGGAGTACCGAGGACCCCTTAAAGTTCGCCACGCCAATGTTGTAGGCGAGGGAGACCATTGCGGAGAATTCGTTGGCCGTGGTGCTGGTAGGGACCAGCTTCTCCACGGCGCGCTCGAAGGTCTCAAGGTCCTTGTCGAGGAGGACCTCCGCCTCTTCCTTGGTGATCTTCATGCCCTTGCGGACGCCCTCGGTCGAGCCGAAGCCGATCGTCCAGACATTCGCGGGGCAGAGATAAGCCACGAGGCGGAGGCCCTCAGCGAGCTTTACGATGGCCTTGCCGGCCGAGTTGATGGTCCTGCGCATGGCAGTCTCCTTCAAGGAGGATCAGGACCGACGCCCTTGGCCACGACGGCCAGCGACACCCCGGGCGGGGCGGCCGACCTTGCCCATGACGGTGTGGGAGAAGAAGGAGCGCATCCACTCTTCCTCCGCTTTCCGCTTCCGGTCTTCTTCGGCCTTGATGGCATCGGCGTTGAGGTAGTCGGACCAATGCGAGACAGCCATGGAGAGCACGTCGACCATGTCGTCATGCTTCAGGGCGCCGCGGACGGCCGACATATGGGTGAGCTGGAACAGCCCTCGGTGGATCGACGAAGGGTTCTTCAGGTCCTCCCGCAGGACGCCGAGGTCGAACACCAGGCGGTGCTGGCGCATGATGGGTTCGAGGGATCGGACGATCCGCTCCTCCTTCATGCCGTGGACCTTCATGCCTTCCACGCGGCAGGGCCGGACGCGGTTGACGTGGGTTTCGAGCAGCTTGCCGAACATGCCGTCCCCGAAGTTGTCCTCGGGGACGATCAGGTTGACCGCCTGCTCCTTCGAGATACGGGCAAGGGCCTCCAGCGTTGGATCGCCATAGCCGTCCTGAAAGCCGCCCCAAGCCGTCACGAAGACGTACCCAGCGAGGAACTTGGTGACACAGTAGGTGGTTCGATCTCGGCCGCGACCGGAAGGGTCGATGTGCATGGCACTGGCGCCGTAGGGAAGGAACTCCCCTCCGATGTGCATAGGGCGGTAGAGGCGGTCGCCGTCGAAGCCGACGTTCTCGAAGTCCTTGATGACCTGCTCCGGTCCCGAACCCCACACGAGGCGGGCAGGGGCGACCTTCTGGTCAAGATCGAGACACATGAGGTCTCGAGTCTTGAGCGGGAAGCGCTCGGCGTCCGAGAGCGAGGTGTCGAGCTGGAACTGCAGGAGGAAGCCGGCGGCGCGGTAGTCGTTCTCACGCTCGATCAGGTCGAGGTCGTGGAAGCGCTTCGGGTCCGTCGGGGCGCCTCCTAAGGAGGAACCGCGGGGCTGGACCAGTGTAGGGTCAGCCTCAATGTCGGCCTTAAGGATCGGCGCCAGGAAATCGCCGTAGTTCCTCAGCTTATCCAACAGCGGGTAGCGCGCGGGCCAGATGCGGACATCGTAGCCGCGCTCCGGGAGGCCCCGGTAAATCGACTGCTCGGACTGAGGAGTTCCGAGGTAGACGATCTCGCCCTCGGGCTTCGTGATAGCCGCGTACTCGGTGGTCTTGGCGGACAGCTTCTCGCGCATCGTCTCGGTTTCCGAGTTCTTCGGAACTTCGACGTCATCGGAGATGGTGAGGTCGGCGCGGGAGCCCGTGAGCTGCCCGACGATCGACATAGCTTTGACCGACGGGGACTTGTCGGGCTTGGCGGCGCCCACGTCGAATGCGAGGGCGGACTGCCGCTGACCGGTACGGGGGCGCAGCTCGGACCACAGGTCGTCGCCTTCAGGGGCGTCGATGATCTGCTTGATGAACTGCGTGATTTCGGAAGCGAGGGTCTCGTTGGCGGAGACGATCGCGATCTTGAGGTCAGGGTTCTTCCACAGCCGCCAGACAACGTAGGCCGCCGTGATGAAGGTCTTACCGACACCGCGAAACGCCTGAATGAACCGCCGCCGTGGGCCGGTCACCAGATACCGCGCGATGTCTAGCTGGATGCGCGTGGGCTCCGGCAGGAGCAGAACGTGCTTCCAGACATACCAAAGGAACTTTAGGAAGCTCCCTTGGAGGATGTCTTTAGAGGTCAGCAGGTGTCCTTAGGGAAGACGGAGCTTGGTACATGCACACACGCGATCTCGTGATCCTCGTGCTACTCGCCGTCGGGGCTTACCTCTGCCGTTTAGGCTACAAGGTCGGGTACGATGATGGCTTCAAGGAAGGGATCGCTGAGGGAGTTCGGCGGGAGAGGATTTGGTGGCTCAGCAAGAAGCGAGACGACCTCAGTGAGAGGTCCTGATCTCGTGTCCTACGTCGTCTAGGTCCAGCTCCCCCAAGGTTGCTGCCAGCGTATCCACCCGCGCCGACTTGGCCGGGGCATCGACACCGTTGTCCTTCAGGAACTTCAGCGCCTTATCGATAAGCTGAGGGTTAAGCGGGGCATAGTTCTCGTCGTCCCGCGGGAGAGCGGCGCGCTGCGCAGCTCGGGCCAGCTCGTCAGAGAGTGACCCGGCCACGAGTGCGTGCAGCATGTCGAGGACGTCGCCGGAGGCGCGACTCATGCAGCGTCCTTTCGGAAATCGCGGACGAACTTATAGATGAGGATGGCCGCCTGTAGGATCGTATAGACGATGGTGCAGACGATCATCCACTCGTTAAGCGTCAGCCCCACCGCTGCCGCGCTGGTGACAGCGAGGGGCGGCGAAGCCTTGCCGGCAGCGGCGAGAAGGTCGGCGCTGGTAATGGAAAGGCTCACGCCTTGGTCTCCTTTAAGTGAACCCGACCTCAACGAAGCGGGTCTGTGCATCGGCGGCGATCAGTGCCTGGACTGAGGCGGACCAGTGCAGGCCGTCCGGTTGCAGACGCGCGGGGGCCACGTCGTTCGCTATTTGGGCCTGCTCATCGGTGGTCGGGGTTAGGCCAAGCCTTTCCATGGCCGTGTCCTTGACCCTGCGAACACTGTCGAGCTGCCGGGTTCCAAGCAACTTTGCAGTGCGCTGGTTTACCGTACGGATCGTGGCATAGTTCCCACTGGACGTGCCTTCGGAGGCAGAGTTTGGGATCGTCAGGAGGATCGACTTTGGAAGCAGCCGGATCATCGTGGTCACGTCCTGAACAACCGCGTCTGGCCCGAAGTCCGTTCGCGAGCCGCTTACGTAGAAGTTGTTCCGCCCCGCCGAGATGACAGAGGGGTAGCTCAAGTTCACGATCGGGGTGATAGGCGTATCGTCGGGGAACGCCTTACCAACGATCTGGCCCGACTCCGGAGTGAATGTGTAACGCTCCACTCCGCTGATTTGAGACCTGCGGAGGATACCCCGCACCGACCCGAACCAGACAGGCCGGGTGACGTCTGCCGTCGTGGAGGGCGTGGACAGCCACATCCACGGATCAATTGTCGTACTGCTCGCAACGGGATTTCCGTCGAGGTGCGTGACGACATTTGCTCCGCTGTTGATGACCCCACCGGCTACTCGCGCCGTAACCCCTACGAGTTCCTTGAGGCACTGCGCCGAGGTCCTTCCGCCCAACGAAAGGTTCACTACGGTGCGGCCGGTGGCTGTTGCCAAGGGCCCCACCAGCGCAGCAGCAAGGCTGTCGCCGATAACGTTGACGGGACCGCCTCCGCCGCCGGCCGCAACTGCGGCAGCCAGCGCCCCAATCCCAAACGGGTCGGGATTGGAATAATCGACTCCGTCTGGCTGCCTCTCGCTGAAAGCGATCGACACACCGCAATACCTCAGGGTCGCCGAGGCAGTGTCATTGCGAAGTTGAACGAAGCCTCTCTCAGCGCGGCGGGCAATGCCGTCCTGCGTGAGGTTGTTCCTCGCGACGAGGTAGTAGAGCCGGTGCGTGCTATCAATGTCCTTGAAGCTCATGGCCGTGTACTGGCCCTGAGACCAAGACCCGCCGCCGCTGTTGCGGCCTAGCGCAGCCTGTCGATTGCTCGCCGCAACAGGCCACTGACCTGCTACCGACGTAGAGACGAGGACTGCGAAAGCTACGTAGTCGCCTGGGTTTACGTTGCGGGGGAAGTCGAGCCCGATGGTGTTTACTACGCCCGCGTCGAGCCGAGCACATCGCGTGTAATTATACTGGTTGAATACAGGGTCGACCGTGCCTTCAACAGCCGGGACATCGGCGAATGGGCTTGGCGGGAGCGGAATACCCGGCACGAAGTTGCTGTTAAGGAAAATCGTGGGAAGGATGTTCTGCACCTTAGCCGCGAGGCCGCCGACCCCGTGCGGGTCGCGGTTGTGCCAATCGACGCCGAGAGGGCGTTTCTGCGAGGTAGCAATGGCAAACCCGCCGAGCTTCAGCGCCGCCCCTGCAGGAGCTACGAAAGCGATGAACATCCGCCCCGAGGCCACAGCAAGACCGTTTTGAACGATCAAAAAGTAGCGACGGTGGGTGGTGTCAATGTCCTCGTAGCTCAGTGCGAACGTAAGCTGCGAAGCAAAACCGTTACCTCCGCCAATCGTCAGAGCACAATTCGAAGCGGGTGAGGAAGCCGGCCACTGTCCTGCAACAGAAGTGGCGACAACGCACGAGACTGCAATCCAGTCACCCGGCGCTACTTGCTTGTCGAACTGCTGCTCGATCGCTTGGCGCGCACCGGCCGCAACCGGAATAACGTAGTTGAAGCCAGCGTTAACGAATACCGTATCTGACGTCGCCTCACGCGTAG
Organism: Novosphingobium sp. HR1a; assembly: GCF_015594425.1. Taxonomy (NCBI): domain Bacteria; kingdom Pseudomonadati; phylum Pseudomonadota; class Alphaproteobacteria; order Sphingomonadales; family Sphingomonadaceae; genus Novosphingobium; species Novosphingobium sp. HR1a. The sequence continues at coordinate 47,091 of NZ_JABXWS010000050.1, read as the reverse complement.
TGATGCGCTGCAGGCCGCCATCGAAGGGGCGTGTTGGGCCATCATCGAGCGCCGAGTTCCAGAACACAGGAGTAGCCAGCGGAACTGCCGCAACTGCGTCGTCGAGAGCCTTCTTCGAGGCAAGCTCAAGTCCCTGTGCCGCCGCAGCGGCACTGACTTTGCGGTAGAGGGTGGCGTATATCGAACCACCGCTTGCGCCTTGTACGAGGAAGGGCTCACCCTCCGCTCTCGCGGCCACGCCGGCTGCAGTGGAGGCATAGAGCCACCCGCTCACCGACGCCTGCGCTGCAGCAGCATAGAGCGCGGCTTCAGCGGACTTACCACTTGCGTCCGTTGCGCGGAGAGCCGCCGTTTGAGCCGAGATATTGGAGGCTGCTGCCGACTCGCCCGCGAGCCTCTCATGCTCTCCCGCGACTGTCCGAATGGCCGCAGTCTCATCCCTGAGAGCCTCCGTGACGGCGAGGGCTCCCTCTGCGGCAGCGACAGCGTCCTCTGCGGTTGCGAGGTCGTTCTCGATCGCAACGATTTTACCTGCCACGACCGCGAGGACCTTGCCGTCAGCGTCAGACAAATCATCCACCGGAGGGGCCACGACGCCGAAGGGCACTGTTAGCGACCGACTGCGGAGCGTACCTACCTCATCCCCCAACTCTTCCGCACGATCGCGCGGCTGGCTGGAAGCATTGTTCAGGTCGGCTCCTCGGACGATTTGACTGTCGGCGAAGGTGATCTCAGGCTCCGACACATCAGTGTGTCGATACACTTCGATGTAGTCGCCCGGGCGCGGCGCCATTTCAAGTTCGATTTGCGAACCTGTAGAGAGGACCGAAGGGACGTCTACGCCGTTAACTCGTGCGCGGATCGTCTCCGTCTGTCGGTAGTCGAACGTGATGTTGAAATGGCGCGTTACGCCGTCGCCCGTGTACGGCGAGATAGTGGACATGTGGGGACTTCCTTGGGAGACCGCGAGGCCCCGTCAGGAGCCCCGCTTACAGGTCAGGATCAGGCAGGCCGTCGGCCGCCACGTCTTCTCTCGCCATGCCTTCTGCATCACGTCGGGCCATGCCCTGCGCCATGTAGTCGGCCAGCGATTTGGTGTAGGTTTGCTTTGAGGCGAAGCCGGGGCTTCGCTCGGCCAGGATCGCCCACGCGGGCTTGTTGAATTCGCGCATGGTGTCGACCACCTCGGAGCGCTTTTGGTCCTTCGAGGGTAGGGACTGAAACCGCGGGTCAGAGAACAGCTCAGAAAGCGCTTCCTCCATGGTCTGGCCGCGGTCATTCACCGCTTCCTTCCCCCGCACCCGCCGGACCTCCGAAAGCTCCTCGCTGGTCAGGTTGAACCCGTCGGGGTCAGACTTGCGGATCGTGTTGATGTCGATCCCCAGCCGGCGCAGCTCCGCCTTCACAGGCGACATGGGCTGTCCTTCGGTCAGCTCGGAGTTGCCGAAGTTGATCCCGAGGGTTCGGCCCTTCACCTCATCACCGAGCGGATCAACCCGGGGACTCATGCCCCAGCCTGCGCCGGGGATGTGACGGAGGAGCTGATCCATGAAACCGACCGCCTCCATGGAGGACGACCGGAAGCTCTCGTTGACCTGTCGGGAGATGCCGCCGAGGGGGACAAGGCGTCCCACGGCACCGCCTGCGGTCCTTTCAAGAGTTCCGAGGGCAGTTTCAAGGTTCTCGGCCGTAGCCAGTTCCATGAGGTCCTGCAGTCCCTTGAGGTAGGACTTGTCGAGGATGCTGTCGCGAGCAGCGAGGTAGGCCGTGCTCAGGCCCGTAATGAGGGCTTGGTGCTGGTCGTATTCGGTGCCATCCGCGTACCCGGCCTTATACGCCTGCCCGACCATTGCGCCCATCCCGAGGGTGAACGCGAAGGGGTCGACGCGGCCGAATTCGAAGAAGCCGCCTCCGGGCAGGTTGATCCGGTTCGCGGGTCCTGCGTCGAGGTTGCCGGAGTTCTCGTAGCCGCCGTTGGTGGCGGTCACGGCGCCGGCCATGCCGAACGCGAGCCCCATCTGAAAGACCGTCGTGCCGATTTCCACTCGGGCCTGCTCTAGGCTGGCTGCGAGCTTCTCGTCGGCCGTGGCTCCGGGACGGGCCCCCCGTGCTAGGATACCCTGCACTTCCGCACTGCGGGAGGCGAGGGGGCCGTAGTTGACCACCCCCTGCTCGAACAGGCGGATTGGCGTGCGGACGAACGGGACGAAGACCGCCGTAAGGACGGGATGGACCTTCTGAAGGAAGTTCGCCGCCGCCTTTCCGTGGGCCGACTGTGGGCCATCCAGGAAGAGGACACGCTCACTCTCGTTCTCCACGAGCTTTTGGAGGTCAACGAGGAACGCAGCTTCACCCTGCAGAGGGCCGTCAGATGCCACGAGCGCCGCATCAACACGCTGCAGGAGGTCTGAGGTCGGAAGCTCGGACAGCTCCGTTGCGCGGCGCTGGACGTACTCCGTCAACTTCTCCTGCGGCACTCGTGCCTCCACAGCCTCGCGGATCGCGAAGCGGGTGGCCTGCGAGTAGGTCTCCTTGACCTTGACGAACTCCCGACCCCAATCGTCGATCGAACCGGTAAAGAGCTTCATGGCGGCGGAGCCGCCCGCGTCGACCACGTTGGCCGTCACGGCCCGTGCACGCTGCAGATGGTAGATCAGATTGGCGAAAGCTGTATCGCCGGCCTCCGTCCGTGCTGCGTCGATCCGGGTGTTGAACTCTGCCGTATCGGTGACGTTCAATCGTAGGCGTTCGGAGAACTCGCGAAGCTCCGGCGGTACGAAGCCGTCGGCCATCATCGTAGTTCGCTTCAGTCCAGCCTTGGCAGCGACGACGCCGTTGCCCCAGCCAACCCCTGCGATCCGCTCAACGTCAGTCCAGAACTCCCACTGGACGCGCTTGAAGAGAGCCTTGAGGCCGTCCTTGTGCGCCTTCCAATAGACCGCTCGGCCTGCCTCATGCTCCAGCTTCAGGGCCAGCCCTTCTTCGACCCGGCCCGCCTTGACCAATCCGCGCGCGGCCCAGCTCTTAGCCAGGTCGTTGCGGAAGAAGTCATTGAGGACAAAGCCAACGGTATTGAACAGGCCGGTTGCCGGAGTGAGGGCGTTGGAGCGGAGGAACAGGGAAACCGAGTTGAGGGTGCGCTGCCATGTCGAAACGGCAGCAGCCTCCGCGGGGTTCATCAGGACATCGGCCAGCTTGTCGCTATCCGACAGGGTCCGAATGCGGCTGAGCAGATGCGTCAATCCGTCATCGCCAAGTTCCCCCAGCGATTGCTTGACGCGCTTCTGAATGGCCTCGCGGCTTTCCAGCTCGAAGATGTCATCGGCTACATCGACCATCCGGGCTCGGGTGCCATGCGATAGGATGCCAAGGGTCCGGCCTGCGTTGGACAGGATGCCTCGGGCGAGAGTGAAGCGGTGGGCCGCGTCCGTGAGTTCTTCCGCGAGCCGGTCACGGGCACCGTCAACACCCTTGAGGACGTCCGGCAAGAGTTCTGTACGGAGGCGAATGACCTTGGCGGTAGTGGTGAGGACCACGTGCTGCGCGATCCGCGCCTTCACATAGCCCTTCTGGCTCAGGTCGTAGGCGTCCTCAAGATCGCCCAGCGTGACGCCCTTCTTCAGCTCCTTCCCGACCTCCGACTCCATGCCAGCAACGGTGCGTGGCTTGATGCCCGCCCGCTCGGCCAGTTTGGACGTCGCGAATTCGAATGCCTCGGCCGCCTGAATGACCTCTTCCGTTGTCAGGGAGGTATCGCTCAGGTCGATCCCGAGGAGGGAACGATAGTGAGGGTCGGTCAGGACCGTGCCGTCGGCCTCAGCCTGTGCGATCCGGTTGTAGAGCTTCTCAGCCTCCACGCCAGACAGCTTGCCTAGGCGCTTGGCGATCGACGCACGGGCAGCCCCGGGATCACCCAGCAACTCCCGTGCGGAAATCAACGCGCCGTCTGCGATGGTGTCCGAGACGCTCTCACGAGCCCCGAGCTTTACCGACGTGTCGAGACCGAGAGGGTCCTGTCGGGGAGACGGGGTGCGGACATTGTCGGCTGCGGCAGCAGCTTCGCGGGAGAGGGTGGGAGGGATGAGAGCCTCCTCCATGCGAACCGCGCTGCCCTTCTTAAGGAGCAGACGGGCACGGTCGAGGCCCCAACGACCCGCCGGAACGACCATCCCCTCCAGCACATAGCCGCCGAGACCCCCGAGGAGGCCGCCGACCGCTGCACTTTCAAGGCGGTTGTCCAGCCCGTCCTCGCCCGAGCCGAACCCGTAGGCCCCGCCCATGATGGCGCCGGAAGTGAGAGCACCTTTGATGCCCTTACCGGCTGCCAGCTTGCTGCCGACAGGAACTAGAGCGCCGGCAAGCTGCCCGGTTAGGTAGGCAGTCCCGTGTTCCTCTTCGGCTTGGTGGAGGATCGAACGGTTGGCGTCGATGTTGGCATCAAGGATTTCCCCAAAGCCGCGATCACTGTTCCACACGTTCTCGCGTCCGTCGGTCAAACCGATCGAGTCCACGAACGCGCCAGCCTCGTCGAGGAAGCCGAAGGTCACCGTATCGCCCACGCCAAGCATGAAACTGCCGGCAGTGTCAGGGCCTTCTCCGCGATGAATGCGGGTTGTCCGAATGTCTCGGCCGGGAGCGGCGCGGGTCTCGGACGCATCCTCTGCCTCGGCGTAGGACGCCATGAAGGTCTTGCTCGGCATGGGCTCTCCTAGGATTTACTTACGGGGTGCTGCGGGCCTCGGCGGGAACGTGGTGGTGAACCACTGATCGAGTCGCCGCTCGGCACTGTTCATGAAGACGCCGACCTTGTCGGACGGCCAATTGCCTCGGCCGAGTTCAGTTCGGAAGGTGTCCATCTTCGACCGGATGAGGGCTCGGGCCTTCGTCTGATCCATGCCGCGGGGTAGTCGGACCTTGCTGAGCTGAGACGCATAGGTCTCCTCCCAACTGCTGAGGTCGGTGTCTGCGGACTGGTACTCAGGACCTTTGAGGCGGAGGGACTGGACCGACCCGAGTTCCCCGCCGGCCTCTCTGAGGATGGCCTGCCGGACTTCCGGGTCGGCTTCGCGAGAGGCAACCTCAAGCAGCTTGCCGGTGGCCTCCGTGATCGTCGAGCGGCCCGCATAGACCGGCCCGAGGATCGAACCGATGCGGCCCTTGAGGTAGTCCTCTTTGGACTCTCGGGTGTCTTCCCGTGCCCACGACGCAGCCTGCCTCGCATCCGACATCGCCTGTCGGCGATCACTGTCGATGATATTGAGGAGCTGGACGCCCTGCTGAGGACTGAGGCGGCCGGCCTGAAGGGCCTGCCTGATCTCCACGGGGGAGGGGTAAGCACCCACACCAGCGAGACGAGTGAGGTATTCGGCCGAGGTTGCGGCCTGCGCCTCTCCCCGGTCCCGCTCAACCTTCGCATCGATCCGGTTTGAGTAGGTCCGTCGGAAATCCTGCAGGTCCAATACCTGATCCGCCGAGAGCGTGAGGGCTCCGGTGGGCGGGGTAAGCTGGACTCCGCCGGCTACGTCGGCCTGTTCTGAGGGGAGCGGTGTTTGGGCGACGGCGGCGGGTGTGGCGGGAGTTCCCACAGGCTGCTCCGCGAAGTAGCTTGACGGGGAGACCTTCTTGCCACCAACCTCCATGGTCATGTGGACGTGAGGGCCAGTCGACTTGCCTGTGTTTCCCGAGAGCCCGAGCTGAGCCCCGGCCTCGACACGTTGGCCGACCTGGACCTCTCGCGAGGACAGATGGGCGAAGCCGACGATGGCTCCGTTGTCGAGACGGACGCGGACCTGATTACCGCCCCGAGCATTCCGCATCGATGAGATAACCTCGCCGCCGAGGGGCGCGGTGATTGGCGTACCGACCGGGACCGGGAAGTCCTCGCCGTTGTGCGAGCTGCCGCCACTGCGGGCATCGCCCATCTTCCCCGTGCGCTCTCCTGCGACGAACCCTTGGAAGGGCTGAAGGAGGCCGGTGGGGGCTGAGCTTTCTTGCGTGAGCTGCTTTGCGTGTCTCTCGTGAAGCGACATCGCATAGGAAGTCGCCTCCTCGGGAGTGCTGAAGGTCCCAAAGTTCTCACCGGTCTTTCGGTAATGAGCGATGGCTACTTCATCCGAGACAACTTTCCCGTCAACTACCGTGGGAATGAGCACTTCGCCCTTGTCGGTGCCGATACTCATTGTGCGAACCGTCGACACGCTGCCGTCTGAGTTCTTCACCCGGAAGCGGATCGCTTCCGACAAGTTCCCCGAGATGATGGGCTTCGGGAGAGTCGCTTCCGCGCCGGGAGTGCTCTGCTTGGCCCATCCGAGCAGACCGTCGATGATCCGGCGTCCACGGACGGGGTCCGAGCCTTCCAGCTCACCCACGGCACCCTTCGCCGCCTTAACGAGTTCGTCCATGCCGGCCTTAGGATCGACGGAGGGGAGCAGCAGGCCGAGAGCCTTGTTCCAATCCACGTCCTGTCCGGCGACGATCTGGCCCCGCACAACGGTAGCCATATTCGCCAAGCTCTCCTCGCCCATGCGCTTGTCGATCAGGCCGGAAGCCTTCGACATAGCGTTGGAGCGGAGACCTGCCATCTGCTCGGCCAGCCAACGGTTAGCTCCGGGCGATCCGAAGTCCTTAAGGCCGCCTTCTTCGTCGACGGCGAACGTGCGGTTGTACTGCTCCAGATAGGACGACACCTCAGCCTCGCGCTTGGCGGGGTCGGGGTCGGTCTGGTTCTGGATCAGCTCTTGCAGGCCCCTTTCAAGGTCCGGCAGTCCGCTCGACCAGTCGGCCTGAGTGCGGGAAAGGAGGGCACCTTCGCGGTACGCCTTGGACTTCGCCATGCGCGCCTCGTCGACCATGCCGGTGGCTGCGTCGATGAAGGCTGCGGACTGATCCTCCTCCCTCTGCTTCTCCGCACGTCCTTCTTGGTAGTGCTGGAAATCGGAAGCCGCGTCTTTGACCATTCCGAGGGCGCGCATCAGTTCGCCTGCGCCGCCGTTCCCGCGAGAGGCGTTGCGCATGTCCTGCTGGTAGCGGCGGGTCGGCGCGTCTGCGCTCTGGCGGGAGAACATACGATCTCGCCGCCGGGTGACGCGCTCCTGCTGAGTGATCCGTGGGTCGATGTTCGACAGGTCAGCCATGGGTTGTCCTTCTTGTCAGCCGTTAGCCGGCCTTGATCTTGGCACCCTGCACACCCGACCACGCTGAAGCGGCGGACGCCCCGAGCTGGAGACCAGCTCCGAGCACAGAGGGCTTGGAAATACGGGAGGCGATGCTTGCGGCTTCGGCCTGGTTCGATCGGTTGCGGCTCTCGGCGTTGGCCAGAGTGCGCTGCTCCCGTAGCTCGCCCTGCATTGCGCTATCCATGAGGAGTGCTTCGACGCTGCCGGAGGTCAGAGAGAGACCCGCCTCGCCGGCCTGCGCTCGGAGCTGCCCTTGCTCACGGCGGGACTGCCGCATGCTGTCGAAGATTTCCGCCGAAGACTCCCGGCGGGTTTCCTCCCGGGCCGCGGACTCCTGCTCACGCAGCGCCTTCGTCTGCGCCTTGGCCGACTTGGCCTGCGCATAAATGGAGTAGCCGGTCGAGGCGACAGCAGTGACGCCCACCACGATCGCGGCGGTTACAGGGTCGCACACGGTGCGGCACTCCTTGCAAAGAGGTGGAAGAGGTGGCCCGAGGGCGGGTGGTGCTCGCCGAGGAGGCGGAACCCGCACCAGCGAAGCCAGCGGAGGGAAACTGTGTTGCGCGCGTCGATGTGGTTCCAGAGGACCGAGTAGGTCTCCTGCATCACGTCGAGGAGGGGGACGGTCTGTCGGGCCACCGACCTGCCACACCGCGCCACGCCGTCGGTCCCGAGGAACCAAACGGAGCCGATGCCGGGAAGGGCCATGGGGGCAGCGCCGAAGACCGCAATCGGTTCTTCGCCATCCATCGCAAGCCAGCAGTGGGAGGACATCAGGACCGCCTGAGGGATCACCAGCTCCGGCGCTAGGCCGTGCATGGCATCCATTTCAAGGCGGTCCTGATCTCTCAGGTTGGCTGCAATATGGGCCAGGAGGGAGGCGAGCCGCGCGGGCTCAACCTCCCCCACATTCAAAGGGTGGACCATGTCAGCTCCTTCGGTTGTAGAAGCCTTCCCATTCGGCCGAGCTGAAGATCGCCCCGCCGTGGCCTTGGTCGCTGACCTTGATGACGGCCTTTGCGGCGTCGCCGGTCACGGTGAAGGGGAAGCTGCCGCTGGAAGGGGAGAGCTGGCCCAGCACTGCGGACCCGGTGCCGAGGACCGACCCCGTGAATACCGTCGTCTTTTTGGGGAAGCCGGACTCAAGGGACGGGTGGGAGGCCCTGCCGTAGGGCCACACCTCGACCGTGAAGTTGAGGGTGGACGTGTAGTTCAGGATGAACTGTCGTAGGAGGAGGCGGCCAGAAGTGACCGGGACGCCCTGAGGAGTGAGCTGGAACTGCTGCGAGAGCACGACATGGAAGTCGTAGGAGAACCCACAGGACACGGTGCCAAGTCCGGTACGGGGGATCACTAGCGTATCCGCCGCCGCCCACTCAGCATCGGCAAGTGAGATGCTGCCATAGCTGTACTCGCCATTGTTCCCGCCGATCGCCGTGAAGCCCGATCGGGCGCCCGTGGGCACGTCGTAGGGCAGCGTGATGGTCGTTGACCCTTCAGCTTCCACACCAACTACGTCCACGCGCTTGTCCAAGTGGATCGGGTAGTTCTGCGTGGTTGGCTTATAGCCGTCCGCCAGTTCCATGCGCAGCAGGTAGACGCCATCCTCCTCCTTGCTCAGGAGGAACATGACGCTGTCCACCGGGGCCACAGAAAGGATCGACCCACGGAAACGCCAAGGGCGCCACGCAGACATGATCTTTTCGTTGCCATTCCAGTAGAGCTGGTAGCAGTACGCTTCGGTCCCGCCGGTCAGCGCTAGGAGGCCGCGAGGCACGGAGGCGAGCTGCGGAAGTCCTGCGGGGATGAGCCCGGGGACGTGCGCAGTGATCTCGGCCGCACTCGTGGCGTCGCTATCAGCTTGGCGGGTGTATTCGTAGAGCGTGGAGTAGCCGGCGTTCTCGCCTGCAAAGTAGACCTCACTGTTGACCACGGCCGGCCGTGCCTTCCGGCTGAGCGGGTACTTGGTCAAAGGGCGGATCGCGATGGAGGCGGGAGTAACGCCCTCCTCCGCATTGCTCAGGGCGAACTGCGTCTGGTCTGCGAACAGCAGCGCGCCGTCGTTGAACAGCGTGATGAAGTCGAGGATCGCAACGTTGGCCGTGGTGACTGCCACGTCGACTAAATCGCTCGCGATCAGGTCAAGGACGGTTGATCGGTAAAAGTTTCCGAAGTCGCCCGCGCAGGACATCACGACACTCTCGTCCACGAGGAACACGAGCCGGTTCTGGTAGAAGGCCACGTCCCTGATCTTCCGGCCTACGAAAGTCGGAGCGGGGTTGGTCGTGTCGTCGCCCACCCGCCTGGGTGCCCAAGAGAACGGCGCGAACGTGAACGTCCCGTCACCCTCACGGATGAGGCAGTGAGGCATCGTGGTCTCGTCGAGGGAGTTCCTCAATCCGGGCATCACGGTCTCATTCCAAACGGAACCGTCCCACCGAACATAGTAGTTCATGAAGCCGGTTCCGGATGCGTTGCCGGAGACCTTGTAGATGGCGCCGACGGCCGGACCTGCGGTAGGCGGACTCGTCGTGGAGTCTGCGACCGGAAGCTCCTCCATGCTTCCCACAGTCCCCGTCAAGGTTCCTGCGGGGTTCGCGGGGTACTGCGTGGCGTAGCCCGATGCGTACTCGTCAGGCAGTTCGAAAGGCGAACCGTTGGGCCACTGCTTTGAAGGGTATCGCAGGTATTCCGGGGGCGGCGTGGTGCTCGCAACCGGCATGGCCAGAGAGACGGTCTTGCTGCGGTTCACGATGAACGTGTAGTCCGCCACCGTGACCGCTGCGTACTCCGAGCCGGATAGGTAGGTCAGGCCGCCGGGGGCATTGACCGTCTTCTCAGCGCCGCTGAAGTCGAACACGCGGATCGACCCGGCCGAGATAATGACGAAGTAGCGCTCCGTGCTGTCCCGGTTGATGGCGTGTATGTGGGCTCCTTCGGGGAGCGCATCGACCAGACGGGCAATGTACTCTGTACCGGGACGCTTGCCGACGCCGGACGACAGAGACGCCCATGTGTTCAATTCATCTTCGGTCTGGTCGGAGGAGCGTAAAATCGCAGGTTGTCTTGAGACACCATTGAACAGGGACGGGAGCGTCCTCTGGACTAGGGCCATTCAGTACCTCCGGTTGCCCACGGTATTTGCGATGGCCGCGTTATCGCGGAAGATGTTTGCGCCTCGGCTCTTGGCTTCGCGCTTCTCCAGAAGGAGAAGAAGGCGTTCCTCATCCTCGGCCTCGAACCGATCGAGGACAGTGGCGCCGACGGAGCCCTGTTGGAACTGCCGGCCAGCAGAGGTCGCGATGTATGCGCGCGCCGTCTCCGGCAGGTCCGCATAGGGGAATCCCCACACGATCTTGCAGGGGACCGGGCCAGTGAACTGCCAGCCCATGCTGGACTTGTTCCAGAGGGCAAGGCCGACCGTCGGGTGACGGCGCACCACGACACGGACGGAGGCATCCGATGCGTCGACCTCAAGCGCTCCTACGGGAACCCGAATGATGCCATCGGGGCCAGGCGCGAGTTCGTAACCGTCATCGGTGTTGAAATCATAGCCGCGAACTAGGACGCCGCGGGTGGTGGCTCGGAGGATGTCGCGGGCTCGTGCCGCGTCTTCGATGCCGGTGTCCTCGATACTCGGGACAGGGGAGAGGCCGATGCTGCTGAGCATCGAGTTAACGGCCTCCAGCTCAGTGGTGAACGAAAGGACCGCCACGGGCGTCTCCAGATACGGGGTAGGAAAAAGAAGGGGCCTCCCGAAGGAGACCCCACTTTACGATCAGGTCGGGATCGCGCCGGTACGCAGCTCGACCGCGCACTTGGTGCGCAGCTTGCGGGTGCCGACCATCATGCGGGCCAGCAGCAGGTCGCCCTGCTTGCGTGCCTGGTGCTCGATCTCGAACCCGACATCCTGCACGATTGCCGAGCAAGCAGCCCACGGAGTCCACACGGTGCCTACGGTCGTACCGAACTTGGCACGGTAGGTCGCCGGGATGAACTTCTCCTTGGTGTTGTCGATGTAGTCGCCGGCCGTGCAGTCCACGCCGTAGACCTCGGCCGCGATGTTCGACTTGTGCATCAGGACGCCGTCGATGGTTTCGAGGGTCATGCGCTTGATCGAAGCGTCGCTGCCATTGGTGTCACGGTTCAGGTTCTTGTCGGTGCGGGCCATCAGGCTCCACTGTGCCGGCTTGAACATGGAGTGCACCGGCTGCGAATTCACCGGGACGTCCTTCTCTTCCATCGCCAGCTTTGCCGAGGCCACGCCGTCGATGAGGACGGTGCCGTCGGTAGCGAAGCTGGCATTCTGGAGGGCCGAGCCGCCCTGATCGCCCATGAAGAGGGCGCCGCCGCGAGCCGCAAGAACGATCGTGCGGAGGACGTTGGCGTCGTAGTGACGCGCCAGGAACTCGCCCAGCTCCTTGGTGTAGGGAGCGCGGACGTCGAAGTGGTTCAGCAGCTCGTCGATGTCCGCGATGAACACGTCCGAGACCAGCTTGTCATCGGGATCGACCACGATCTCGGTGTGCTGGATCGTGCGGCCGGTGATCTCGGTGCCGGGGGTGTGGTAGCCACCGCCCGCGCGCCAGATGGCCGGGAACTTGAACTGCTTACCCTTGGCGAGGGTCTTGGTCTGGTGCTTGTCACGCAGCGTGGTCGCGGTCTCGAACGCGGTGATGACTTCGCCACCGAACAGGTCGAGCATGAGCGCACGAACGTCACCGGTGCCGAGGTTCTGGCCGGGACGCGAAGGGGTGGAGTTGACCACTATCTATGCCTTTGATTTGGGAAACGGGTAAGGATTTGCAGCCGCGCTTCGCAAAGGCCCAACGATCCTGAGGTTGTCCTGCGGGAGGGCCTCGGGTCGACAACGGGTTGTCTTCAGGATGTCTGCGGAAAGGTGGGGGATGAAGGCCGGCTCCCCCGGGACCGTGGCTGGCTGGACGTCTCAGCAGCGCACACCGCTTGAGACCCGGAGGGCATCAGAGGGGGCGGCCGGATTACTGTGGAGCGGACCCCGAGAGCTTGAATACCGATCCGAGGGGGCCGCCGTCAGAACCAAAAGACGCCATGAGCTTGTCCATGACCTGCTGCCGGAAAGCCGGATCAGTTAGGTAACGGGGGTCGCGCATCATGGCGTTCAAGTCTTCAGATAGTCCGGCCTGCTCTTGGGTCGGCATTAGGCTCATTAGCGGGAGTAGACCTGCTGCTCGAACATCGGTCGAGAGAATGCCTGGAACCCGCCGCCCTGCGAACGGGCGAGCTTGTCCACGACGGTCTGGCGGTAAGCCGCGTCCGTCGAGTAGCGGGGGTCCTTCTGAGCGGCCACGAGTTCGTCGCGACTGCGGAAGACATCCGAAGCGGCTGCGCCGCCATCATTGGGGATCACGAGGCTTCCTTCCGAGGGAACCGCACGGGTGTACTTGGCCTGAAGTCCGATCACCGCCGTCTCGCGAAGTGCCGGGTTGTCGAGGGCGGTGTTGTACGCCTCGATCTCTTCGGCCGAGAGCTTCTGACCGGCCCACTGGACCATCGCGTTGTAGGCGTCCGTGCCGCCGGCATAGCCGTGGATTTCGCCCATGAGCTTCTCGGCGTTGGCCTTCAGGCCGTCCAGATACAGCTCGACGATCGGGCGGGGGAGGCCCGCCGCTTCGAGGCTGGCGAACGACTCATCTGACAGCTCGCCGGACTCCGCCCACTCGTCGCGGGCAGCGTCCATTGCGGTCGTCAGGGGAGCGGCGGGCGGAGCCACCGGCTCGGCCGGAGCCTCAACCTTCTCGATCTTGCCGTCCGGTCGGGGGGCAGCTTCAGGACTCGCGGGGGCTGCCGGGTCGGCAGGCGTGTCCGCGGGCTTGCTGTCCATCTTCGAGCGGAGTTCGGCGTAGCTCTTGGCGAGCCCTTCGGTGTCCGCCTTGCCATCCTTCCAGAACTGCTCCGGGCACCACTCGGGGCGCTGCGGGCCGCTCGGAGGAATGACGTTGACGTTCTCGGGCTCCGAGAAGCCGCGCTGCCCAACCTCGACCGCCGCCAGTTCAGCAGCGTTCAGCTCCGGCGCTTCGGGGGCTGCCGGAGTTTCGACGGTGTCGACCATCAGATGTAGGACACCTTGATGGTGCCGTTGCCGAGGTCGGTCTCCTTCGTTTCCGGCGGAGCAACTTCCTCTTCGACCACTTCGGTGTTGTCCACGAGGACGGTCTCGCTGTGGACGACTTCCGTGACCGGCTTCTCAGGAGCGGCCGGGATTTCAGGAGCCGGGGCCGGCTTTGCCTTGGGAGCTGTCATTGTTCTTCCTTACTGTGGCTGCTGCTCGGCTTGCGCACGAGCGACGTCCATGGCCCCCTTCGCCGCATTGGGGAGGGCCGCCATAACGCCTTGCTGCATGGCTTCCTGCTGAGCCTCCTGCTGGAGGACCTCAGGAGACTTGATGAGGGAGGTGAGGTCTTCGATGCCGTAGCTGACACCAAACCGTCGCCCGACCTCTGAGGGGTCCGTGATCTTGCGGAGCACTTCCGGCCCATAGATGCCAGACATGTCCTGCATCCACGCCCTCAGCTTGTTCGCGGAGTGGTTCCGACCCATCGCCTCGAAGCCCGTCACGATCATCGGCAGGACCGACTTCGGGAGATCAGGGGCTTCGTTGGCGCGCTGCAGGATGTAGAGCAGTCGATGCACCAGCGGGAGCTGGAACTCGGCCGAGAGGACCGTGTAAACGCCACCAAGGACGTTCTCCAGTTCTTCCGCCATCGCCCGAATTTCCTCCGCCGTCACGCGCTCAGCGTTGCGGACGGTGCCGGACTGCAGCATGAAGGCGTGACTCAGGCGCAGTTCAATCCGCTCAGCGACCTGACTGGCTACCGAGAAGTCCATCTGCTTGTCGAGCTGGAGAGCTTGCACCTTGTCGGCGTAGCCGGTGAGGAAGTCGCCCGTGGCCGCGCCGGCCAGGTCGTCGACATCCACCATTGCTCCGGGATCGACCAGATACACGATGCGGGCCGCCACCGCGGCGAACTGAATGATCGCCTTGTTGAGGTCCTCCAGAGACAGGAGGTCGCCGATGTACTCGGACACGTGAGCGCGTCCATAGTCGCTGCCCGGAACGGACTGCCAGCGAAGCGCCATCCAGCCACTCTTCTCCCGAGGGCTTCGGCCTTCGGTTCCGGGGAGGGGGATGTCGTTGATCTCTTGATGGTGGACGATGTCGTCCCCTTCCACCCGGATACGGGTGTACAGGTCCAGCGTCTTGGAGGTGCCTTCGCCCTCCTTCAGGTCAACCTTGGCGGCGGCAAGGACCTTCGGGTCGAGCGTCGCGGGATAGACCTGCTCTTGGATGACGGCCTCAATGATCCGGCCGCGTTCGTCCCGCAAGACGACGTACTGGTCCAGCCGGTACATACGCGGAGGGCCGCCGTCTGCCGGGAAGAACAGGAGCGCATTGCCGGCAATCACAAGGTGCCGCATGACCTCCATGAAGACAGGGCGGGAGGCGCTGGTCTCCACAAGAAGCTGTGCCTTGGAGGAGATACGCGCCAGCGCAGCTTCAGCTTCAGAGGCGTCCGTCCCGAGTTCTCGGGCGGTATCCTCATGGATGTTGAGGCGGAAGAACTGCTGATCAGGTGGGAACAGCGTAACCAGCAGCCAAGCAGCGAGGTTGTTGACCGCACGAGCCCCAAGGGACTGGTAGGGCTGCTCGAAGGAGGCACCGAAGTTCTGCCCCTGCTCGGGGACAAGTCCCGGGATCGTCAGCTTCGAGTTGGCCCGAGCGCGATCGAGGGCAGTGGTGCGGGCATTGGAGAGGGCAGTGAAGCGCGACTTAGCGCTCGCCGTGAGAGGGCGGGTCGAGGGAGTGTCGACCACTTACCCCGCGGCCTTCGCCTTCTTGATCTTGCCGAACGCAGTGGCCATCCCGTCCATTCCGGTCTGCCCACCCATGATGCTGTTCAGGGTGGCCTGAGCCGTCGGGCGGGATGCTATGGGGCCGGCGGCGGGAGCTGGAGCCGCCACAGCGCGTGTCGTGCCGGGGGCGATCTTAAGGCTGCTGCGGCCGGAGCGCGCCGCCTTCATCGTGGGGTCGCCGCCGTCGAGGTATTCGTTGCGGATCACGACCGGCTTCGGCGCTTCCGTCTTGTTCACCTTAGGCGTCTTAGGAGCGCACAAGGGATGATCCTTTCGGACGACTGGATCGACTGCGCTCCCTCAAGTCCTTCAGGAAGAGGACGAGGTCTCGCTTGCCGCCATAGAATAGGGTGGTGTCTCGATCGTCCTCCGGCCGCGCTGGCTTCTCGGGGAACATGCGATCGAGCATGTCTACCAGCTCGCTAGCGCTGGAGGGGAACTGAGCCATGGGCATCCTTGGTGAAGGTGAAAAAATAGGGCCACCCTGTGCCGAAGCACCGAGTGACCCTCGAGAGACAACCACAGGAGAACCTTAGGAGAATGTCCTTCCATATCTCCAACCGGAGGGGCGGAAGTTTTCTTTTCTCCAAGGGTGAGTGCTAATTGACCCTCTAGTGGAACTAACGGTTTTGCGTGGGTTCCCACATCTTGATCTTGCTGCCGTCCACGTACCCGTGGCGCAGGATGAACGCGAGGCGCGCCTGTGTGAGGGCGTTGGCTTCCGCCTGTCCCGCCTTCTCGAAGGTCGAAACGATCGCGCTCCACTGGTCCATATCTGCGCGGCGCCAGCGGATTTCGATCTCGCCCCTGCGCTTGCCCGACTTCAGTTCGTGCTCGTAGCTTTCCCACCCGAGTCCGTTGAGGATGTCTTCGGCCGCAGCGGGGCCGGTGCCGGGGCAGCCGGGGTATCCGTCGACCGAGTCACCGCACAGGGTCTGCCACAGGTGGAACCTGTCGGCCTCCTCCATGCTGATCGAGACGACCTTCTTACGATCCTTCATCGGGTTGCAGAGCAGACCCGGGATCGTCTTCATGTCCTTGTCGGCCGAGACTATGATCCGGTCGCCCTTGTGAGGCTCCGTTGCCATGATGCCTTGTACGTCGTCGGCTTCGAGACGGGCCATCCCGCGGCACGGGTAGGTCTCTGCGATCCAGTCCTTCAGGTCGTAGAGGTGGACCGGCCGCTCGGTGCCAGCGCGGTTCTGCTTGTAGGTCGGATCGATTAGCTGGCTGCGGAAGTTAATGACCTCGTCGGACAGACACACGATCAGCTCGTGGCCCTTAAGGTCTTCCATCAGCTCGTCGATCTCGTCTCGGACGTACCGCTTGGCCTCCTCCAGCTTGCCGTCAACAGACACGCAGGAGCCGTCTCCATTCCAGTCGATCGTGTCTTGGAAGGCGGCGGTCGTGCGGTAGGCGAGGAGGTCGGCGTCGAATAGGATGGTCCTCAACGGAACGGTATCGCTACGCAGAAGACCAGTACAAAACGCTTGAAGTCGAAGTATATCGACACTGCGTCCTTAGTCGCGGAAGCGTTCCACCGCTTTACACGGACGAACCTCACCGCGTGTCTCCCGGGCAGGGCGTAAGGTTCGCCGCACGAAGCTCCTTTACCTCGCCCTTCAGGACGTGGCGGGAGGCGGCGGCGATCTTCGCCAGGGTGAACACGTCGTCGCCCTTGCGGGCACGGACTGCGGGGTCTTCGGCGGCCGGCACCTGAGCAATCTCACAGGCCACCGGCACCGCAACCTTCACCTCGATTGGAGGAGCCGGGGGCGGGGGGAGTGAGGAGACCTTCTCGTCACCGCAGGCGGTCAGCGCGAAGACCGGCGTGATGAACAGCAGACCCCTGAGGATCCAGTAGCGGAGCAACTTCATGCTTCGGAGACTCCCATCTTACCGAGCCGATCGCTCAGGCTGGCGTCGGCCCCGTTGAGGACGGCCTTGGTCATGTGTGGATCGCAGGGGATGGAAATGGACTTGCCGGCCGCGTCCTTGGCCGTGATGGTCACGGCCATACAGTCGCGGAACAGCTTGCGGACCTCCTGCCGCGCGAACACGAGGGTCGCCGCCCGGGTAATCTGGTCTTCGGTCATTCCACCAGTTCCTTCTCAAGGAGGTCACGGGCCGCGCGGCACTGCGCAAGCTCGCCCTCGGGTGCTGTGAGGGCGAGTAGCGAGGTAGCCTTGCCCGCCTCTACGGACGCTTCCTGCCGTGCTGCTGCGAGGCGCTGATTGTAGGCCGTCCGGTCGGCATCGGCCGCTGCGCGTAGGGCGTCGATGCTGGCGGACTGGCGCTTGATGGCTTCGTCTCGCTGGTCGACGGCCGCTGCGTAATAGGTCGTGGCTTCGGTCAGGAGGCTTATGCCTGCTGCTTGTGCCTCGATCTCAATGTCCTTCGCCTTCCCGGCGTTGATGGATGACCACAAGCCGACGGAGAGAAGGGCGATAGCGATCCACGGCCCGATCTTCAGGGCGAGCTTCAGGTAGTTCATGGGGGTCACTCCGGTTCGGTGGACTGCTTGATGCGCAGTGCTGTGCCGATCGCCGCGAGGAGGGCCGCCGCCCCAGCCCCGTAGTCGGTGGGGCTGAAGGCGTGGCCGAGGGCGATGACGTCGTAGGTGGCGAGTGCGAGGAACTGCGCCCCCATGAGGATGCCACCGATACGGATGACGTCAGGGGTCGCGTTGTCCTTGCCGGTGGTCAGGTGTCGGATCACCCGCAGAGCGGTGCGGATCACAGGCGCCGGTTCCCGACCAAGTCGAGAAACTGGTCCATACGCAGCCGCGCGTGATCGGCGTCCATCCTGTCGTAGAGGCCATCCAGCGACGGAGGGGTCCGATCGCCTACCCGCCGGTATGCGTTGGTGGGCACACCTTCGGGCACGACATCCGCCAGTTGCTCCAGCAAGATAACCGTACCTTCACAGCGGATGTCGAGGGTATGGATATCCCGCTCCGAAGAACGCCAATGGTCTCCCCGCTTCCGGTTTCGCGCGCTTTCCGGACCCCACAGCCGTCGCTCTCCAACCCACGAGAAGCCGTCACCTCCGTTGAGCGGGGTGCGGTACTCGAAGTGGTCGAAAAGTTCTGTACAGGCTTCCCACTGCGCCGCAGCGTCGGGGGCTGGGCCGTTCGGTAGTCCGACATACACTCGGTTCGCCACTGCGCCCGAAAGCACGGTGGTCACGAATGGATATCGGTGGTCGTGAGGGATGACCAGCTCAGGCAGGTCGTGGAGGTCGCCCTCGAAGAAGTAAACCTTGCGAGTCAGCTTCTCCGAGCGCGAGAGACAGAGGTAATCGAAACCCCGCGTGTGAAAGTTTCGATAACTATTTGCGCAGATGGTTTCGATGTCGTCCATCTTAGGTGACCTTCTTTCGGCTGCCGTAGTGCCAGCTTCCGCAGTCCTGACACTGGAGCCTCTGGACCTGCATGGTGCGGGTCCGGCGCCAGCCTCGGCTGTGGAGCTTAGTCGACGAGCAAGCGGGACAGGTGTGGGCGGGCTGGCCGACTAGGTGAGGGTGGTTCGTGATGTACGGGAGGACGCGGAGGTAGAGCTTCTCCAAGAGCTTGACGTCTTGGACGCAATACCGGGCCATCTTCTTCTGTGACTTCGGGTCGCCATTCATGACGCCCTTCCACAGCCCGAAGCCTTCATGCGTCAGCTTGTTGCCGAGGCCGAACCGCGGACCCACGTAGCCTAGCTTGTGGATGCCGAGCTTGAGCCGGCGGACGGACTTGAAGACGTCGATGGAGGTGGCCGGCGCCGGGGGCGTCATGCCAGCCAGCGCGAACTCGCCGTTGAGGATCGGAAGGTCGAACTTGTCACCGTTGTAGGTGATGAGAGCGTCCGCCTGATCCATCAGGGCGTGGATGCCTTCGAGCATTCCTTGGTGGCCGTGCTCCCACTCGGAGAACAGGAACGACTGCTTGTCGCCCACAAACTTCGCGCCGACACAGATGGTGCCGCCGGGGGCGATCACCTGTTCAGCACCCACCCGCTGATCCCAAAAGCCCCACACGTATGCGGTGGCCGGCTTGGTTTCGATGTCCAGCACGAGGACGCGGGAGGTAGTGGTTTTTGGTTTGATGGGGTTCTCCTAGTGACTGTCGGACCAGTTGAGGCCGACTTGATAGGCGCCCGCCATGGGACACCTGAGGTTGAACTGGCGGCCGGCCTCGGCGATGGCCCATGCCGCGAGCTGGCCGATTTCCTCGGCAACAGGCTCGTCGACCTCCATCTGGAATTCGTCGTGGATGTTCGCGACGAAGCCGAGGTAGTGGCCGGTGGGGGAGGTGAACACTCCGTCTAGTGGATGTACTGTCCAGCCTTGAGCCAAGAGTGCATCAACCAGAAGGACCAGAGCCTTCTTCATCAGGACAGCGCCGCCGCCCTGAAGGAGCGTGTTGAGAGCAGCGTGGGCCGAACGGACTCGCAGCAAGCCGCCGTCGATGGTCTTGAGGTAGCCCTTAGCGGAGAGCTGCTTGACCTTCTCCTGCACCTTGCCGAGAGCCGGAAGCCCTTCCTCGGTCCTCTTGCGGGCTTTCCCGCCGAGGTTCGCGAGGGCCTTATCGCGCGCCGGCCCGGGCGGATGCTTGGCGTTGAAGAGGGTGCGCCTCTCCTCGGTCATGTCATCGTAGATGATCGTACCGAGCTTGAGGTTACCCGCGCCGTAGAGGTAGGCGTAGATGTAGGTCTTGGCGGAGTTGCGCTTGTTGAGCCCGACGACCTTCTGGTTCACGGTGTGAACGTCGGTGCCTTCGGACTGCTTGCCGTTGATGACGGTCTCGGCATACGCCCCGCCGTCGTACTTCGCCATGTAATGCGCGAGCTTGCGCAGCTCCAGGCCCTCGGCGTCGCAGCCGACGATCCTGCGTCCCTTCTTGACCGTGAATAGGGCACGGCATTCCGGGCCGTAAGGCGCGCCGCAGGACGGGACCTGAGCCATGTTCGGCGTCGAGTGCGTCATACGGCGGGTGATCGCCCCGAGAGTGTTCACTCGGCCGTGCACTCTGCCATCCTCGCGGACGGCTTTGAGCCACGCTTGCTTGCCCTCGGCGAGCTGCCCGAGCCGCTTCTCAACGGTCAGGTAGTCGACGATCAGCTTGGCCTCAGGATAGTCGAGGCCGGCCAGCGTGGTTTCGTCCACCTTCGGCTTGCCGGTGTCGGTGAACTCGACCGGGTGCCACCCGAATAGCTCGATCATCCGCTTCGCGATGTGATCTCGGGAGCCCGGGTTGAAGGACGTCAGGACGACCTTCGTGAAGGAATGGCCGGCGATGTAGCCGTACCGGCGGTTGTCCCGCTTGGGCGTGATGACATCGACCTTGCCGCCCTTGCGGACGGGCTCGAACCACGGCTTGAAGGTCGCCCGGAGTTGATCCTCCAGTTCCGCCTTCCGACCCACAAGGGTTCGGAGGAGGTCGTCAGCCGCGAAGCCGTCGAAGACGAACCCGTGGCGCTCCTGCCAGAAGATGATTTGAGCTACCCGGTGTTCGAGGCGCAGGGCCTCTGTCGGATAGTTCTTGCCGATCACCAGCTTCCAGAGCTTCTCCGTGACCACGACGTCCTGCGCCGCGTACTCTTCCATGTCGGGGTTGAAGTTGCCCCACACGAACTGCGTGAGAGCGTCGCCGGTCAGCCCGAGGGCCTTGCCCTGAGCCTTGCGGACCTCGCCATAATCGCCCTTGTTCTCGCCGAGGCGAATGCCCCATGCTTCGAGCTTGTGCGATCCGACCAGCTTTCCGAAACCTTCTGGCCGCTTGCGCTTACGGATGGCTGCGGAGTCGATGTCGGAGAGGTGCGGGTAGAGGAGCCGCGTGTAGAGCAGCGTGTCGTGGACTTGGCCGATCGGGTAGGAGAACTGCGGGTAGAGCTTCTGGATCGCGGGGATGTCGAACGCCACGACGTTGTGGCCGATCAGTCCGTCCGCTTCCTGAAGCATCCGAAGGCCGTCCTTGATCGAACCGTCCCGGGCTGCCGGGGAGCCGTCGCTGAATGTGCCTTCGTTGAATCGGTATGCGCGTCCATCGTCGAGGTCGATGACGTGCAACGTGTGGATGCGCGTAAGCTCATCCAGAAGTCCGTCGGACTCCAGGTCGAATATGAGCAGCGATGTCTCCTTGGGTTTAGTCGGCCTCCAGGGATTTGAACCCCGACTTCCGGTGCCACCCTCCGGCCCTCTCGCTGCGAGAAGGGACTCCGCAGGGGAGGCGGTGGCGTTCTGCCGTTGAACTATCGGCCGGCAATGTGCGGCGTTTTGTCACTCTTGCTGAGGGTGGCCGCGTTCCTCAGGTCAGCCGGGAGCGACCCGGTCTAACCTCGCTCAATCCAGCAGGGTCGACAGACGCTTGCGGACACGCTCCGCACGGGTCTTCTCGCCGATCACGGCATCCGCCTTCTTGAAGGTCGACAAGCGGAAGTCGGCTTCTCGCAGCGAGACAGCTTCTTCGCGATTGCGGCTAGCTTCGCGGGCAGCGGCGAGGCTGCTCAGCGTGGCCTTCTTCTTGACGATGTGCTTGTCCAGCTTGGCGTCGAGCTTCGAGAACTGCCCGAGGACGCCGTCGAGGCCGCGGTCGAAGACGTCGGCAAAGCGGAGCAGGATGGCGGCGAAGATGGCCTTGGCGGCGGCAATGAGAGTGGTCTTCTGGATCATGTACGTTCTCCGTCTAGTGGAAGTTCAAAGGAAAAGGGGGAGGTCACCGGCCGGGTGCAGGGGCCAGCCCGGGTACTTCTTCGTGAAGCGTTCCCAGCGCCGCCGGCTGCGGTCGAGCTGCTTGTCGTCCTCGCAGCGAAGCAGGGTGAACCGCTGTTGCTGCTGGTCGGCCAAGTACTCCTCCGAGCGGAACACGTCGGTTCCGTCGTGGGAGATACGGCACAGCCCGAAGTCCATCCGGCCGGTGATCGTCTCGGGGCCGGTGCTCAGGCAGATGAGCTGGTAGTCGAGGGTCGGGGCGAGGATGTCGAAGACACCCACGCACTCCTTCGTGGCCCATTCGCCGTACTGACCGAGCGAGTTGTGGAGCATGTTGGGCGACGGCAGGAGGTGCTGCCGGACCAGTTCGTAGTTGTCGTCGAAGGAGGCCGAGCAGTTCGGCGCGAAGATGTCGACGTCCTTGATCGGCCGGCCGTTGTCGAGGTCACGCAGGCAGCCACCGGCAAGCATTGCGCCGGGGAAGACCTTGCGGACATGCGCGAGGGTCTCCGCCCAAGCGGAAGGTATGTTCAGCATGAGCGAAGCTCCGTCTTGTGGAAGTGTTAGTCGAAGAAGCGAGCGCCCTTGGATGCGCGGCTCGGGGGCAACCCGAGGTCCTGCTCCAGTTCCTCCTGCAACAGTGCGAGGGCTCGCCATGCGACCATCGCTGAATGTCTCATGCCCTTGTCGTCCAGCTTGCCGGTGTCGACGAGGTGTCGCATGATCTTGTTGCGGTGATCCAGCGACTTCCCTCGGTCCCAATGCATGGGTTGGCCCGGGTGGTGCTGTTTGGTGGCGGCGTGGGAGAGGCGCGAGACCTCCGCCAATGCGTTCGGGAAGTAGTCCAACAGGCCGTCTGCCATGGGGAACTCAAGCCGCGCGCCGGCATCATCAGGCAGGGACGGGCGCTCGGGGCTGGCGCGCTCCGGCGGCAGCGTGTCGTAGAGAACCTGAGTGGTGCCCGGGGCGAACCGGCAGTTGGCCGGAAGCGTGGGCTCACTCATGCTCTTGCAGCCGGCCGGAGGACAGTCGCAGGGTGCCGGGTTCACGGCGGCCAATCCCCAGTCGAGCACCTTGCAGCCGGTGCACTCAAGGTCACGGCAGTCATGACCGCAGCCCCACCCGGGCGTCTTAGAGTTCGTCATCGGTTTCATCCTTGAACGGGGCCTTGCCGTCGCTGTCAGGCAGCTCGGTCTCGAACATCAGGCCGGTGTCTTTGTCGTATCGAAGGGCGATGAAGGGGCCGACGGCATCACCCGTCAGGCGGTCCTTCAGCCCGCGCACCACAGTTGGGCACGAGGCGTCCTGCTTGTTGCGCTCCAGGCCCACGAGGTAGTGAGACCAGAAGGCGATAGCGCGGGAGCCACGGAAGTGCTTCTCCTGCACCCTCCCGCCGTCCTCGTGGCTGGTCCCGTCGGGGGTCGCGAGGTGGCAGATGATGTGGATCGTGATGTCCAGTTCCTCGGCCAGCTCGGCCAGCTCGGCCATGATGCCGTCGAGGGCTCGGCGTTCGTCCTCCTCCGTGGCGGTCAAGGCGGTCATCGGATCGATGACGAAGTCCTTGATGCCGTGGGCGACCGCGAGATAGCGGAGGGTCGACTTGACGGTCTCCCAATTCCGAGCCCCCTTGAGGGACACCGAGAACAGGAGGTCGCTGAAGGACTGGATGGCAGTCTTCAATTCTCCCTTGTCGTAAACCGTGCCGGGGACGTGGACACGCTTATGGAGGATCATGCCGCCGAGCGTCTGAAGCGTCCGCTTCTTCGGCTCCTCGTACAGGATCGTCGCCACGGGGCGGGGTGGCGGCATCGGCATGAGGTCCGAATGGTCCTCTCCAAGGTCCGGCCGCATGGCACAGAGAACAACCTGCTTCAACAGCGTCGTCTTTCCTGAGCCGGTGCCTGCACCCCACCCATAAATGGCGCCGCGCTGGACGCCATAGGTAGCCTTCGTCATCGTGCGCCAAGGCCACGGCAGGCCCCACGCGGGAGCCTCGCAAGCCTCGTCGATCGCTGTCTCGTCGAGTTCGTTGAGGATGTCGGGAGTCCACTGTCGGGCGGACCACACGGCATCGACCAGCTCCTTCGAACGGCCGGCCTTGACCATGTCGTTGGCATCCTTGAGCGGAAGCGCGGCGACATACGCCTTGCCGACCGGCAGGAGCGGAAGGCATTCCTCCAGAGCCTCGCGGCCGGGTTCGTCTTCGTCGAACAGGAGGACGATCTTCTCGAACTTCGAGAGCCACTGGAGGCCCTTGACGATCGCCTTCTTGGCGCCGCTGGCTCCGGACGGAACGGACACGGCAGGCCAGCTAAGGCCCATCGCCTGCGTTACCGACATGGCGTCGATCTCGCCCTCGGTGATGACGATCATCTTGCCGCCATCCCGGCAGAGGTGCTGTCCGAAGAACGGCAGGGCTTTCTTCAGGTCACCGAGGACGGTGAAGTCCTTGTTGGGAAGGCGGACCTTCTGAGCGACCATGCGGCCGGTGTCGTCGAAGTAGGGAGCGACGTGGCACTTCCGGCCGTTGAGGACGCCGACCTGATAGCCGAACTTCTCGCAGGTGCGGTCGTCCAGCTTGCGGCTCGGGATGGCCTCGACGGTGCCCCGGATGAGGTCCTTGGCCTTACCGCCGGAGGAACCAGAGGACTGCTGCTCGTCGCCTTCGGCTTTCCCGTAGGCTTCGCACTTGTGGCAGAAGGTATGTCCGTCATCGTAGACGCCGTTGGCGTCAGACGAACCGCAGGCTTCGCAGTTCGTCTTGTAGAGCAACTCGCTCTCAGCCATGGGCGAGTTGCTCCTCGATCCAGGCTATCGCCTCGTTGTAGCGGCTCTCGGCGAAGGGGGCGTGGCCTTGCCAGCAAATCTCCCCTTGTGTTTCGCCGTATCGGCCGCCTTCAATCGCGATGGTGCCGTCAGCTTTGATGGACCCGTTCCAGTATCCATTGATGACAAGGAAGTTGATCGTTCCAGTCTTGTGCCGTCGGGTCACTCGGCACCACAGGGAGACGCGGTCGCCCTGCTTGATGGCGATTTGAGGTGCGCTCATCGGCGGCCCTTGGTCTTCTTCTCACGCCGAGTGACCGTCCAAGCAGCATCGCGCTTGATCGGCAGGCGGGTGCCCGTCAGGTCGACACCGATGTCCTGCGCTGCCTTCACGAAGGCGTCAGTCATGGCGGTGGTGCGGCGGATCAGGGGCTTGTCTTGGACGGTCACGGTCTTCTCCTTAGGTGGGTGTCAGGTATTCCACCGCTCGCCTCAGGATGGCCGGGTCCTCCTTCAACTTTCCGATGCCAGTGTTGCACTCGGAACAGAGAAGGCCACGGACCCGGCCGGTGGCGTGGCAGTGATCGAGGTGCTCCCGCCGCCCACCCTGCAGTGGGTCAGCACAAATTGCGCAGCGCGCGTCTTGCTGTTTGCGGAGTAGGGCACGTTGCTCGAAGGTCATCCCGTACTTCAGGAGGTGACGCTGTTCGCGCATACGGTGCCGGTAGGTGGGGCACTTCACTGCCTGTTGATGGTAGTCTGCGTGGCACTGCTTGCAGTACGACGCCAAGCCATCTGAGCGGCGTTTATCGGGGTAGAAGCCACCCGAATCCTTCACTGTGTCGCACTTGCGACATCGCTTAGTGACTGAGGCCATCCCACCAGTCTCGAACTGAGAAGCCGGGGCATGATGTCCTCACGCCGGGAACGTCGCGGTGACCGACGACCTCAAGCTCCGGGAGCCAGGTCTTCAGGTCCGTCGCGAGTGTGGCGAGGGTGGTGAGCTGCGCAGGGGTCGCGTCGTTGCCGCCTCCGACGAGGCAGACGCCGAGGGATCGGCGGTTGACGCGGTTCTCGTGGCCGCCCGGCATGTTGGTGGGTCGGCCCTCTTCGAGAGAGCCGTCACGCCGGACGACAAAATGGTAGCCGATATGACGCCAGCCCCGCGAACGGTGACGGCGGCGAAGCTCGGCCGCACCGATGTCCCCGTCAGTCGCGCCGGAGGCATGGACAACGAGAAGATCGATGCGGGTAAGCGGGAGGTACTTCACAGGGGTCGGATGCGGACCTCGATCTGACCGCTCTCGTGCCAACTCTTCGTGGCGACGAGGTGGGCGACCTGCGTGTCATCCGACCAGAACCGGCCGTCGACCGTGATGGCGTCGAGGACGGCCTTCACGTAGTTGTCGATGTCGGGCTTGGGGTGGGGGAGCTTGGTGGTCTTCGGGCGTTCCGCGAAGATCAGCACCTCGACCTCCAACGGCCCCTCGAAAGGAGCCGCGGGGGCCTCGACCTTGGAGAGCAGGCTGGCTGCCTGCTTCTGCCAATCCTTGTACTCCTTGGGGGAATAGAAGGACGCCATGGGCCGCTTCCCGGGCACCGCAATACAGCGGGCTCGGGGGCGGGGGGTTGGCATGGGGTCGAGGGGGAGGACGAAGGAGCCTGCCTGCGTCAGAGGTAGTGCCCGATCAACGCGCCAACGAGGGCGAATCCGGCAGCTTTAACAAGACCCGTGCCGGTAATCCGGGGGCTCGGCATACCTTTCGCGACGACAAGGACCGTAGCCATCATAATGATCCCGAACCATGCCGCGAACCCCCACAGGGCACCGACGATCACAGGCCGTCGTCTCCGTCATCGTCGGTGTTGAACGGGGCGTCGTTGCCCACGTCCATGTCGTCGATGTCGTCGCCTTCCTCGGCGCCGAAGCCGTAGCCGGCGGCATCGCGGGCACCGCCCGAGACGATCGTGATGACCTGCACCGCTTCGAGACGGAAGCTCACGCCCACGGTCTTGTCGTTCGCCGCGAAGTACGGGAACAGCTCGACGTTGAGCTTCAGGGTCGAGCCGCTGCCGATCATTGGCGGGTTCGCCAGCTTCTTGCCGGTGGCCGAGAAGATCGCCGGCTTGCGGGTCCACGGACCCTTCTTGCCGGTGCCCGAGGCGGTCATCTTAGCGTTGATGAGGACGCGGCCGGTCTCTTCTCCGGTCTCGTCATCTTCCTCGGCGGAGAACGGCGAGACCTTCGAGACGGCTTCGGTGGTCTTCTTGATGAGACCCTTCTTGCCCTGCTTCGTGAGGTTCTCGGTGATCTCGGCAATGACCTCATCGTACTTGGTGTCGATGAGTGCCTCGACCTCCTCACGGAGCTTCACCAGGCCCTCGTCATCACCGTCGAT
This sequence comes from Novosphingobium sp. HR1a, assembly GCF_015594425.1. Lineage (NCBI taxonomy): Bacteria > Pseudomonadati > Pseudomonadota > Alphaproteobacteria > Sphingomonadales > Sphingomonadaceae > Novosphingobium > Novosphingobium sp. HR1a. The sequence goes on along the minus strand of NZ_JABXWS010000050.1, from coordinate 20,162 downwards.
GGCGAGCTTGACCTTGTACTGGCCGGCCTTGTTGAACTTGTCGTCCGGCGTGTTGAGGCGGGGGTAGATGGCGACACCCTTGGGGGTGACGCGCTTGGGGAAGTTGTTAGCCATTAGGCGGAGTGTCCTTCTAGTGGAAATATCAGCCGAGCTGAGCGGCACCTTGGGCGTCGCGGGTGAGGATGCCGATGTCATAACCGGCGTCGGCCGCTTCGGCCTGCGTCACGAGGTCGATCACTCCGTTCTCACGGATGCCCTCGGCCGCCTTTTCGACGAGACGTTCGTAGTCGTTCACAGAACCTCTACGGTCGGCTTGCCAGCCTTCGGGAAGGTGATCTTGACGGTCGAGCGCCCTTCCTCGCTGGGGAACCTGCCCGCAGACTCGGCGTCCCACTTGTTGACGGTCCCGCAGCGGTAGATCGATGCGTGGACGACGTCCGGTTCCTCGATCGGCTCAACGTTCACGAGGTCGGAGTCGAGAGGCGCTGCAGTGTGGGACAAATACTTGCCCGCAGCAGTCCAAGCGTAGAGGCTGTCGTTGTCACCGACGTAGCCGAGGACGGAGTACGAGCCGCGACCTTCGGTCGTCAGCAGGGAGACGGGGCGTCCGTCGCGGGTGCTCAGGGGCTTCGTGAAGTCGAGTACGGGGGCGGCTTCGGCCACGTTGCGGATCGCCATGAAGTTCCCGTAGGCGTGGTTCCCTGCGTCGTCATAATGGTTGCCGCTGTAAGCGGACTCCTTCACTCCGCGCGGCGAAACAGAAACGAGGTCGTTCTGACGTGCGTACTTCTGCTCGATCGCTACGAACGCCGGGGTGCCATCCACGTATTCGATCGGCTTCGTCCAGTCGATCTTCGGGGCGACTTCGGGGACGTTCTGGAGGCGCTTCTCGGTGCCATAGCTGCCGACCCACTCACCCGTATCGAGATAGTAGTTCCACTCGGAGATGCCGGAGTCGTATTCGTTGGTGAAGCTACCTTCGACCTTGAACAGCCCTGTGGGGCGCTTGGACGTCGTCGGGTACGGGTCAGCGACTTCGCGGATGAAGGTCGCTACGGTGCCGTCGTCGAGCTGCACCGGCTTCTTGATGTCGATTGCCTTGGTCATGCGAGTTCTCCTGAGGCGTACTCACTGATCGCCTCGATGTGTGGGTTGTGGACTGCGTCTGCGTGGACGAGCTGCCGGTTGGCCCGGGTGACCAGCTCATGCGGGTCGAGGCCGAGGGGCCGGCACAGGGCGGCCAAGGTCAGTGCCAGTGCGCGGAGCTGGACGTCCTTGGGAGAGTGCTGAAGGGCGTCGATCACAAGGAACGCGGGGACCTTCAGGGAGGCGACGTCGGAGGCCAGGAGGGTCCGGTCGCGGGTCGCTGCGGGGCTCATGCCGTGACAGCGACCTCGATCAGCGGGGTATCGACGGAGCCGAACGACCCCTCAAGGACCGCCTGCACCGCAGCCTGAAACGCGACCTGCTGCTTGGCCTGATCGATCCGCAGTGCCACTCGGGCGGCCGAGGTCCGGCGCCAGCCCTTCGTCGGGTGGAGCGTCAGGATCGAGCCGTCGGGTTGGAGCTTCGAGAACTGCTTGGTGCCGGTCAGGCCCCGGCGGCGGCGCATCTGGCGAGCAATGCTCATGCGGCCACCTCAGTGAACTTGGCGTCGAAGTGAGCCTCGCTGGCGGCCACCGTCGATACCATCGTGTTGCGGCCCTGCTGGAGCTGGATGCGGTAGACCACACGGCCCTCGCGGCGACCGAGCAACTGAGCCCGGAGGCCGTCCGAGCGACGGTAGTGGGTGCGGTTGAAATTCATGGGGTTCTCCTGAGATTGGTTCACTTCACCAATGGTGAGGGGTAATCGGCGTCAGGCGGGGGCGACCCACCTGAACAGGCACCAGCCGCGACCGATCTCCCGCTCGAAACGGTAGTCGTGGGTCACGATGCTGATCTTGGTGGCGAGGTCGGCGGGAGGCTTGCGGGTTACAGGAGGGGGCTTTGGCGCTCCGGCCACGCGAATGTATTCGCCACCGCTCCAAGCCATCTTCTGTCCGTCTGCGGGTCCTCCCTTGAGAAGGGCTCGACAGCGCATCAGCGCTCGGAGCGGGTGCCGCCCCAGCCTTCGCCCTGCGCCGGGGCCGAAGCACTGCCGACGCGGACTGCGCAGCCCGGATGGTTCTCCGCCATCTGGCGGGCCAAGCGCTGCTGAAGGGTCTCATTGGAATTGGTCATGGGTTGTCTCCGGGTGTTCACTTCACCAATGGTGAGGGGCAATTGAGATATTCTATCTAGTGGAACTATTATGCGAAAGTGAAAGGGGCTTCGAGGACCTGAGCGAGGTCCAGAGTGCCCATCGCCGGGGGCTCCGGCAGCTTGGCCGCAAGGTCCTCCCCGAGCTGGTCCACGAGTTCGTCGTAGAGCCGGCGCAGGACGTCGGGCGTGTACTGCTCAACGAAGGTCTCACGGAGGATGGCAGCGATCCGGTCGGTGTCTGCGGCATGAGTGCCGAAGCTGTCGTGGATCATCGCAAGGTGACGAATACCTTCCCGGCGGCAGCGCAGTGCGACCGCCTGAAGGTGTGCTGCGTCGAGGCTATGGACGAAGTTCGGGGCAACCCCGTTGGACTGCGCGCGCTTGTCGAGACCCTCCGTGTCCACGTTGACCATGAGCTGCACCCGCTGACCGGCCCAATGGACCTCGATCCGCTGGCCCTTCTGCCTCTTGTACTCCTGCAGGATCGGAAGCCCCATCGGGGTCGTCCACCACAGCGGTAGGTCTTCCTCCGATGCTACCGAAGCAGCGGTGCGGAGCCAGTCCATTGCTGCTTCGGCGGCCTTCACCGTGTCGCCGATCGCCCGATAGAGGACGTGCGACAGCCAGTTAGCGGCTTGGTAATTGTCCGCACCGCCGAGGTATGGGCCTTCGCCCTTGGCCGTCAGCTCCTTATCGATCCCCCGAAGGGTCTCAAGGATCATCCCCTGCATCCCGAAACGGGTGGCCGAGTAGCAGTAGGTCATTGTCGGACGCTTCGCGATGGCACGGGTGATCTTCCCGCCGATCCAAGGGTTGTCGACCGTGAAGCACTGTTCCTGCTCCTCGCCGCTCTCGTCCTTGGTCTTGATGACGTAGGTGTAGGTCGGCGTGGTGTCGGCAACTTCCTGCGCACGGTCCTTTACCCGGCCATAGACGTCCTGCGGACGCTCAGCGGGCATCAGGTTTACGGCAGCCCCGCCATCGGCGTCCCGCAGCATCGCTGAGAAGTGCTGCAGGCCAGAGCAGGAGCCGTCGAGGGCAATCGGCAGGCAGGACACGAAGTCCTCGCCCTGGTCGAGCGCGCCGACGAACTCAAAGCACGCTGCTAGGGCGCACCACGGGCTGTCCGCAGTGGTCCAGAAGCGCTCCCCGTCGAGCGGGTTCATGGCACTGTCGATCAGCTCCCGGGCGTGGGCGAGGGTCCACTCCACACGCTCCTCGAACGGCACCTTGTCGACGCCGAACAGGTTGGAGATATGGATGTAGAGCCAGCGCCGCCCTTCGTCCCCGAGAGGCTTCCCGTGGGCGAACTGGAGGAGAGCCTTCTGCCAGTCCGAACCTTGCGGCGAGGGGCCGAAGGTCGGGATCGGGTAGATGCGGCCCCGGAAGTCCATTTCGTGGGGGTAATACAGCTCGGGCTCGTCGGTGAACCGGCGGCCAACCCATAGCCCCTGTTGCACCGCGACTCGGGCGGAGACCAGGTCAGCATTGCGGGCGTAGACTGACGCGGCCTCCCGCTTCCATGCGGTCTTGGCCTCCTCGTTGTAGTCGATGTCCTCCGGGCGCGCCGGCAGGGGCTCGTCTTCGCGAGGAGGGAGACCACCAAGATTGCCTCCGCCATCCCAAACCTCGGTCATCAGGTCGAGGATGCGGCTGTTGATCTGCCACGGGGTGTCCTGAATGTGGTTCACCGCGTCGAAGACCTCCGTGAGGTCGATGTTGCGCAGTTCCTCGTGATAGACCTTGTTGCGCTGCTTGATGAGGCGGTTGCCCGGGCGGGGCGTCAGGTAGCCGCCGTATGTGGGCGACCTCCAGCGGCGGGGGCGGACGATCATCGGCATGTGGATGGGGTCGAGCATGGAGCAACGTGCGTGTTGCTTGTCCAGCCAGCCCTGCAGGGTTTCGCTTGCCTGCACCGTGTAGGCCCACCCGCGCGAACGGCTCACGCGCTCCAGCGTCCAGAGACCAGTGGCCTCGATCGCCAGCTCAATCAGCTTGTTCCCCTTCGTGACCTTCTCGCTAGTGGAACTATCTACCAGCGCTCCCTCCTCGGTGAGGAGCTTTTTCACGGCCGACTTGCGCTGCCGGCTGTAGCCGCGCTGCTCCTGCTGCTTCAGGAAGCCCTTGTAGCCCTTCTTGTTGATGTCGCGGAAGGACTCCATCGACAGGTGCTCGTCGAGAGCCTCGGCCACCATCACGGCGCCGCGCTGGAGCTGCACCTTGGCGACCGCACAGTTCACGAGGACACGGCAGGTGATGTAGGCGGCCTCCTCCGGCTCGACCAGCAGGAGCAGGTCGGCAGCGGAGTGGCGACGACCAGCCTTGCCGGAGCAGGCACCGTCGATGAACGCTTTGATGGCTTCCGCGGTCGGGATGACAGCAGCCTTCAACAGCTTCTTGCCTGGAGGCAGGTTGGCTTCCTCCTCGGCCGTGCCGGCCTCGAACTTCCAAGGCAGCTCGCGACTCGCGTAGCGCTTGGCACCAAGGGCTCGGCTCTCGTCCTCCAGGTCGAGCTGGCGACGGAGACGGGCACGGAAATCTTCGTTCATAGATGGTCCTTCCGGGTCAGGGATTAGGGAGCGCCGAATGCGTCTCCTGAGGGCGCACGAAAGCAGCCCGAGGATCGTCCTCAGGATGGGCTGCAGGTAGTGCTGAAGGGCGGGAGTGTTCCTCCGCCAATGGTGAGGGGTAATTGAGTGGGGATAGGAGGAGGGGTGCTCCTAGGGTGTCGACCTAGGGCTCACTTGAGGATGTCCTAAGGTCCTCCTTAGGTAATCCTTAGGTTACTCCTTCCCTATATCTTCCCCCCAAGGGTGAGTGCTAATAGCTCTTTTGGCACGATCATCAATCTAGTGGAAGTATCGTGCCGAACGTGACAGGCGCACCCCCTCTACAGGATGTGACACCCGGCACGATGCCCCGAAGGGCTGGTTTTCCTGAGATTTCCGAGGGTTGTATGGAGGCCCGAGCCGGAATCGAACCGGCGTGCAAGGATTTGCAGTCCTCTGCGTCACCACTCCGCCATCGGGCCATCCGTGTGGAGGAATGCGCGCCTAGCAACCGATCGCTGGGAGTGCAACGGGATTCGCGCAAGTGGCCGGATTTTGTTTGTGCCTCATCGCTCTCGATACCCGTTTCGTGCGCTTCTTCCCTTGCCGAAAGCGCGGACGGAGCGCTGTAATAGCCGTTTCCTTGCATGAAGGGGTTTTGGCATGATTCTTGGAGCAGTGCTTGCAGGTGGGCTGTCGAGCCGCTTCGGCAGCGACAAGGCGCTGGCCGAAATCCAAGGGCGCACGCTGATTTCGCTGGCGGTCGATACGCTGTCGGGCTGGTGCGAACATGTTGTCGTCACCGGGCGCGAGACCGCACCCGCCCCGACGCTCCCCGACTGGCCGCGCGCTGGGATGGGGCCGCTTGGCGGGCTGGCGGCTGCCTTGCATCATGCCCTGGACGAGGGTTACGAGGCTGTGTTGAGTTGCGGCGTCGATGCAGGGCCGCTACCGGATGATTTGCCCTTGCTGTTGGGGCGAGCGCCGGCCTGCCTTGCCATGCAGCCGGTCATCGGCTTGTGGCCTGCGTCGGCCGCCCCGCAACTTGAAACCTTGCTGGAGAGCACGGAGCGTCATTCTATGCGCCGGTTCGCGGAAATGATCGGCGCGCGTCTCGTCGAGATCGATACGCCGATCGCCAATATCAATACGCCCGATGACCTCGCCCGGATCGCCGACAGCCCCTTGTCCTGATCGAGGTTCGTGTTTCAGGCGACAGCCTGTTGCGGATGGGAATATGGTCCGCCGTTCGGGACGAACGTCGTCCGCGCCTCGTCCTCGGCAGTTGATCTCAGGCAATAGCCGCCTGCCGAGGCTGTGGCGATGATGCCCGCCATGCCTACGAAGCCCAGCTTGCGGCGCAGGCGGGACATGTGAACGGCAATGCTGTTGGTTTCGGGTACAAAGCCCATCCGCCAGACGTCCTGAATCAGGTCCTGCTTGCTCACCGGCTCTCCGGGCGTGTCCGCCAAGCGCCAGATAAGTGCGAATTCGCGGGGGTTGAGGTTGAGGGACTTGCCCTGCCCATAAGCCTCGCGGGCCAGCAGATCGAGTTCCAGATCGCCGAGGCGACGGTGGCGGGGTAGCCAGCGTGTCAGTTCGGCCAACCTGCAGGCACGGGCCTCGAACTCGCTGGGATCGACAGTATCGGGCACGGCTTCGCCGAAGCCGGCTTGCAAAAGTTCAGCGCGCTCACTTGCGGATGCGGGGCCGATCACCAGCACGAAACGGCGTACGTCGTTGCGGACGGCCAGCAGCCTTTCCCATCCGGCAGGATCGAGATGACCTGCGTGCATGACCCCCATGCTGTCGCTGGAGGGCTCTCCACCAAAGTCGAGTGTCCAGCCGCAAACCCTGAGATCGAAGTCGATCGGGATTCTGTCAGACCCGAGCCATCGAAAATGATACGGCGATTCTCGCCGTGAAAGAAGGTTAGCCATCTGCCCCCCAAATAGCTCAGTATTCCAATGCGAGGGGCGAGATGGCGTAATTTTACCCTCTGTTACAACACGTATATTATTACAGGACTACGCGTGCGTTAACTTCGATATTCCGCAGAAATCCTGAATTTTTGCCGTTACAGGCGCTCAGGATGAAGGGGTATTAACCCCCATCGAGCTGAGGTAACGCTTCACGTTGCGCGCGGCTTGTCGAAGGCGTTGTTCGTTTTCCACCATGGCGATTCTGACGAAGCCTTCTCCGTCTTCACCGTAGCCGACGCCCGGAGCGACGGCGACTTCGGCGTGGGTCAGGAGCTGCTTCGAGAATTCCAGGCTGCCCATGTCCTTGAGGGCCGGTGGCAGGGGCGCCCAGGCGAACATCGAGGCCTTTGGTGCGGGAATGTCCCATCCGGCTCGGCCGAATGCCTCGACCATGACGTCGCGGCGCTTCTGGTAGAGGTCGCGGTTGCGCTGGACGATGTCCTGCGGGCCGTTCAGCGCGGCACAAGCAGCGGCCTGGATCGGCGTGAAGGCGCCGTAGTCGAGGTAGGACTTCACGCGGGTCAGCGCAGAGATCAGCTTCTGGTTGCCCACCGCAAAACCGATGCGCCAGCCTGCCATCGAGTAGGTCTTGCTCATCGAGGTGAATTCCACCGCGACGTCCTTGGCGCCCGGCACCTCGAGGATCGAGCGGGTCGGGTTGCCGTCGTAATAGAGTTCCGAATAGGCAAGGTCGGACAGAATCCAGACCTTGTTCTCCTTGGCCCAGGCGACGAGGCGCTCGTAGAACGCGAGGTCCACGGTTTCGGCTGTCGGGTTCGACGGGTAGTTGACGATCAGGATCGAGGGCCGCGGTACCGTGAAGGCCATCGCGCGGTCGAGCGAGCGCCAGTAGTTCTCGTCAGGCGTGGTCGGAACCGAGCGGATCGTGGCGCCGGCGATGATGAAGCCGAACGTATGGATCGGGTAGCTCGGGTTGGGCGCCAGCACCACGTCGCCGGGCGTCGTGATCGCGGTTGCCAGGCTGGCCAGGCCTTCCTTCGAGCCCATGGTCACCACGACCTCGCGCTCGGGGTCCAGTTCCACGTTGAAACGGTTGGCGTAGTAGTTCGCCTGGGCGCGGCGCAGGCCGGGGATGCCCTTGGACTGCGAATAGCCGTGAGCGTCGGGCTTCTGCGCCACCTCGCACAGCTTGTCGAGCACGTGCTGGGGCGGGGGCAGGTCGGGGTTGCCCATGCCGAGGTCGATGATGTCCTTACCGGCCTGGCGGGCTGCGTGCCTCATCGCGTTCACTTCGGCGATGACATAGGGCGGCAGTCGCTTGATGCGGTAGAACTCGTCTTCCATGACCTCTGGTATCCAGTAGCGTTGGCGGCAGGATCGCCGCCTGGCCCCTGTAAGGGATTCGGGCTGCCGCGCAAATGGGGACTGGCGAAAGATAATTGCAGGAAATGTCACGCTGAAGCGAGCGAAGGGGGCTCGACAGGAGTCCGCAGGGTTGCCAACCTGCGTGCGAATCCCAAGGAGAGCGATTGCCGATGGCTACCGACGCCGACCTCATCAGCGACGTCATGAAGTCCCAGGTTCAGAGCCTGACGACGTTGTTTGGCCAGATGGTCCCGGCGGAGGGCACTCCTGAAGCCGAAGCGACGGTGCAATGGGCCGAGGTGGCCGGCCGGCTGCATTCGATATGGACTGAGTTTCAGGTCGAGCAGCTGAACAAGGCATCGGCAGACAAGCCTCCGCACTACGCCGACCCCATGAAATGGATCGCCACGGTTGAGGGCGTCTTTCGCCAGCTTCCGCTCGCCAATCCCGAGATGCAGCAGAAGCTGTGGAACGAGGGGCTGGCGTTGGTGAATGCCGTGTTCGGGCAATATGGCATCGGACCGCGCGGCGAGGAAATCCGGGAACAGCCGGAGCTGCCGCGCCGCGACCATCGTTTCTCCGATCCGGAGTGGCGCCGCCAGCCGTTCTTCGCGATGCTGCACCAGCTTTATCTGCTCATGAGCGAGCAGGTCACCGGCCTCGCGGAATCGATCGAGGGGCTGGAGCCTGCGCGCAAGGCGCAATTGCTGTTCGCCACCCGGACCGTAGTGGATGCCCTGAGCCCCGCCAACTTTCCGCTGACAAACCCGGTCGCTCTCGCGAAAGCGTCGGAGACGCGCGGCGAAAGCCTGGTGCGCGGGTTCGAGAACCTGCTCGACGACATGCGTAAGGGGCAACTGACGCATACCCGGCCCGGCGCCTTCGTGCTGGGCGAGAACATCGCTGTGACCCCTGGCAAGGTGGTCTTCGAAACCCCGCTCTACCAGCTCATCCAGTACACTCCGACCACCGACAAGGTCCTGAAGACTCCCTTGGTGATCTTCCCACCATGGATAAACCGCTTCTACATCCTCGACCTTAATGCGCGGAAGAGTTTCGTGCGCTGGGCAGTCGAGCAGGGCGTGACAGTGTTCATGGTCTCCTGGAAGTCGGCCGACGCCTCGATGGCCGATCTTCTGTGGGATGATTATATCGCAGCGCAGATCGAGGCCGTGGACTTTGCGCGCAACCGTCTTGGTGTGCCTTCGGCGCACACGATCGGCTATTGCGTCGCCGGCACGACGCTGGCGGCCACGCTCGCCGTGCTGGCTCGCAAGGGCGAGGCGGACAAGATCGCCAGCGCGACCTTCTTTACCGCGCAGGTCGATTTCGAGGATGCGGGCGACCTCAAGAACTTCATCGACGACCAGCAGATCGAGACCGTCGGCCGTCTGTCTCCCGAAGGCTACCTCGACGGGCGCTATCTTGCCGCGACGTTCAATATCCTGCGCGGTAACGACCTCATCTGGAATTACGTCGAGCGTAATTACCTCAAGGGAGAGGACTACCCGGCGTTCGATCTGTTGCACTGGAACGGCGATGTCACCAACCTTCCGGCGCTCTGGCATCGCAACTACTTGCGCGACCTCTATCGTGACAACCGGCTGGCGGTGGCGGATTCGCTATCGGCCTGCGGCGTGCCGATCGACCTCCATCGCATTGCCACGCCCTGCTACATCCAGGCCGGGCGAGAGGATCATATCGCCCCGCCGACGAGCGTATGGAAGCTGACGCGCTATCTGGCCGGGAACTGGGCGTTCCTTCTTGCGGGTTCCGGTCACATCGCGGGGGTCGTCAATCCGCCCTCGACGGGCAAGTACCAATACTGGACCAACGATGGGTCACCAGAATCGCTGGCCGATTTCGTCGAGGGCGCGACCGAGCATCCCGGGTCATGGTGGCCGCATTGGGCCGAGTGGCTGCGCAATCTCGATCCGGCGGAAGTTCCGGCACGGGGCAGGCGCAAGCCTGGCGGGCGCGGTGACAAAATCGTCGAGGACGCTCCGGGGCGCTACGTCTCCGCACGCTAAACAAGGTCCATTCCGGCTGTTTAATCACGTGACCTGCGAGTGCGGGCGTGCTGACACACGGCTGTAATCTGCGACAGACACTCTGCGTGGACCTGAAAAGCAAGGCGAATTTGTGCGGTGCAGCATAAATTGTGCATCGCAGCATAGAAGTGTTGACTTCGCGTCTGCAAAAACCTATTTTGCAACGCAGCAAAGGTTGATGCGACTCGTGTTTCGCATGAATTGCCCGGGGTGACGCCCGGCTCCTACTCGAAGTTTTCAAATAAGGCTGGATGCACAGATGGCCGACAATGAAGACCCGAAGAGCAATATCGCTCCGGTAACGACACCCAAGCCCGTGGAAGCCAAGCCGGCTGCCCAGGTCAAGGCGCCGGAAGCTGCGGTGCCGGAAAAGCCGAAGGCGGAAGTTTCAAAGCCTGCAGTAGCCGCTGTCGTGCCGAAGGTGGCAAAGCCTGAGGTGCCTGCACCGGTAAAGGTGGAAGCGCCCGCGAAAGTTGAGGTCCCCAAGCCGGTTGCGGCAAAGGTGGCTTCGGCTCCCGCTAAGGTGCCGGTCGCCGAAGCGGCTCCGATCAAGGCTCCCGCTTCAAAGGCTCCGGCAGCGAAGGTTGCAGCGCCGAAGCCCAAGATTAAGACCGCCCCGGTCGCACTCGCGAAGCCGAAGCCGGTCTTACCAGTTGTTCCGGCAAAAGTCGCTACGGCCAAGCCGGCCATCAAGGTTGCCAAGGACGTGAAGGAAACGGTTGCTGCCGTTCCGGTTCCGAAGGCGGCCACTCCAACGGCGGCACCAAAGACCGCACCGAAGCCCGTTTCGGGCAAGCCCGTCTTCGCAGGACTGTTCTCCAATTTCATGCTCGAGGAAACGACAATGGACATGAGCGCTAACTTCACCGGATTCCAGGACGCCATCACCGAAGCTCAGGCCAAGGCCAAGGCTGCTTTCGAGAAGAGCACCAGCGTGCTGGGCGAAGTCAGCGACTTCGCCAAGGGCAACGTCGAGGCCGCCGTCGAATCGGGCAAGATCTACGCCGAGGGCGTGCAGGCCATGGGTTCGGAACTCGTCTCGGAGAGCCGCGCCGCGTTCGAGAAGATGTCGGGTGACATCAAGGAACTCGCTGCCGCAAAGTCGCCGACCGACTTCTTCAAGCTGCAGAGCGATCTCGTTCGCAAGAACTTCGACACGGCTGTTGCCTACAGCTCGAAGAACAGCGAAGCGATGCTCAAGCTGATGAGCGACACGTTCGCACCGATCTCGGGCCGCGTGAGCATCGCCGTCGAGAAGGCGCGCTCGGCTGCTCCGTTCTGATCTAAGGCAGGTTCGACCGGTCGGATGACGCAGTTATCCGGCCGATTGAGCCGCTGAACCGAGAATATAGGCCGGGGCATCTTGTTATCGGACGCCTCGGTACGATATTCTGGGCACCATGATTCCCCCGATCGCCGATTCTGACCTGTCGCCCTTTCCGTTCGCGCCGCTTCCGGTTGTGATGGCGGACGATGGCGACACCGATCACGGTACTGGCGACGACCATCAGGTCGGCATAGCCACCAAGACCCGTGCTAAGCCGAAGAAGCCGAGCCAGTTCAAGGTACTGATGCTCAATGACGACTACACCCCGATGGAATTCGTGGTGCTGGTCCTCAAGCGCTTCTTCCATATGGACCTCGAGCAGGCCACGCGCGTCATGCTGCATGTCCATCAGAAGGGCGTAGGCGTCTGTGGCATCTTCCCATACGAGATTGCCGAGACGAAGGTAAACCAGGTGATGGATTTTGCCCGTCAGAACCAGCACCCACTACAATGCACGCTGGAAAAGGCCTGAGCGCATTCTTTCTCCAGCCGGAAACCTTGCCGCTCCAGCGACGTTCAACGGCTCACCCGACACTTTCAGGAAGATGTCGGATCGCCAGCGACAAATCGCTTTGCCCTCCTGGCGTGAGCCGTTAAGGGCGGGGGAGAACGGTTGAGTGACGACGCCTAAGTGAAGTTCATCAGCGCCCTAGACCGCTACATCCTGCGCCTCGTGCTAATGCCGATGCTGGGCATATTCCTGCTCGCCGCATCGCTGCTCGTGCTCGACAAGATGCTCCGGCTTTTCGACTTCGTCGCGACCGAAGGCGGGCCGATCGGCGTCGTCTTCAAGATGCTGGCGAACATGCTGCCCGAATACGCCAGCCTTGCGATCCCGCTTGGGCTGATGCTCGGCATCCTGCTTGCCTTCCGCAAGCTGGCGACCAGCAGCGAACTCGATGTCATGCGCGCGGTGGGGCTCAGCTATACCCGCATGCTGCGCGTGCCCTACATGATCACGATCGCGCTGGTGATCGCCAATTTCGCGATCGTCGGCTATCTTCAGCCGCTGTCCCGCTATTACTACGAAGAGCTGAATTACGAGCTCAAGTCCGGCGCGCTCGGGGCCTCGATCAAGGTTGGCGAGTTTACCGCCCTCAAAGACCGCATCGCCCTGCGCATCGACGAAAGCCGTGACGATGGGCGCAAGCTCATGGGCATCTTCGCGCGCCTTTCGAACGACAAGGGCCAGGTGCTCTCGATCTCCGCGCGGGAGGGGCGTTTTCTTGCGCTCAAGGACAATCCCGACACGATCATCTTCCGACTCGAGCAGGGCCAGATCATTCAGGACGAGCCCGGGCAGCCGTCGCGCGTCCTGACCTTCACGCGCCACGACCTGCCGATCGAGCTTCCCGCAATCGAGAAGTTCCGCCAGCGCGGCGGGCAGGAGCGTGAATACCTTCTGCCCGAACTTCTGAAGCTCGGCTGGGACAAGAATGCGCCAAGCGACGAGCGCGTATCCAGTCAGGCGAATTTCAACTACCGCATGGTCGAAGTCGTGATGATGCTGCTGTTGCCGCTGCTTGGCGTTGCGTTGGCGATCCCGCCCAAGCGCTCCACGTCGGCGCTGGGTCTGTTCGTGTCGATCGTGATGGTCGTGGCCTACCACAAGGTCAATCAGTACGCGAACGACGTCGCCTCGCTGGGCAAGATGAACCCCATCATCGGGCTGTGGGGGCCGTTCTTCGGCTTTGCGGCGATCATCGTCTGGATGTACTGGCGTGTGGCCTACATACCGGGCGGTCAGGCGATCGGCTGGCTCGAGACCGCGTCCGACAAGGTGGTCAAGCGCCTGAAGTCGCTGCTGCGTCGTAACCGGCGCGGGCCTATCCTGCCGACGCCAGCGGACCAGAGCTGATCCATGAACCTCGAATTCTTCCCGTCGCGCACCCTGACACTCTATCTTGCACGGCTGTTCCTGACGCGCATCGTCGCCGTGCTTATCATGCTGGTGCTGGTGCTGCAGGTTCTCGATCTGTTGGGCGAGAGCGGCGATATCCTAGCCTACAAGGGCAACGGGCAGATGCAGTTGCTCTATTATGTCTCTCTGCGCGTGCCGCAACTGGTGGCGCGGTTCCTCCCCTATTCGGTGCTGCTCGCCACGATCATCACGCTGGCGACCCTGAACCAGAACAGCGAGGTCATCTCGATGAAGGCGGCGGGGCTGTCGGCGCATCAGGTGCTGGCGCCGCTGATTCTGACCGCGCTGGTGATCTCCGGCTTCAGTTTCGCTTTCAACGAGCGTGTCGTCACCCGCGCGGCGCGGACGCTCGATTCCTGGCAGGCGGTGGACTACGGGCCGATCCCGAAGAACGCGAGCCCCAAGGCGAACCTCTATCTTGCCGAAGGCAGCGACCTGCTGCTGGCGCAGTCGCTCTCCGGCGAGGGCAATGCCATGATGCTGCACGGCGTCACCTACTATCGCCGCGACGCTAACGACATGATCGTCGAGATGATGCGCGCCGGCACTGCGACTTACGCGAATCCCGGCTGGAAGCTCGACAAGCCGACGAAGTTCCAGGTTTCCGATACGACGACGACAAAGCTGGTCGCGGCCACCGTTGCGCCGGGCATCACGCCGGCCAAGATCTTCATCTCCAAGGTCGATGCCGATGCGGAGGATATCTTCACGCTTACCGGCTCGATCCAGGCTGTGCGCGAGGCTGGGCAGCGGACCAGCGAGCTTGATGCCGCGTGGTGGCACAAGCTGTCGGGGCCGCTGTCCTCGGCGCTGATGCCGCTGCTCGGGGCGGTCGCGGCGTTCGGTCTTGCCCGCTCCGGCGCACTGCTGATTCGCGCGGTGACCGGCATGGCGCTGGGATTTGCCTACTTCGTGTTCGACAACGCGGCATTGGCGATGGGCAATTTCGGCGGCTATCCGCCGCTGATTGCGGCCTGGGCGCCTTTCCTGCTGTTCGCGCTCATCGGCGAGACTGTGTTGATCCGTACCGAGGAGTAAAGGGTTACCTGACCTTCATCGTGCTGCGCGCCAACCTTCCGAGCAGCGGGGCAAGGCCGGGATAGCTGGCCTTGCCGTAAGTCGAACCCTCTTCCAGATGAGCGGTCAGGCGGCGGTGCGCCTCTGCCAGCGAGTGGTAGGGCATCGAAGGCAGCAGATGGTGCAGCGCATGATAGCGCAGACCCACCGGAGCCCACATCGCCGCGACGAAGCCGGGCGGCGGCACGTTCACCGAATCGAGATACTGCGCGGTGACGGTCATCGCTTCGCCGTCGTTCTCCCAAAGGTGGGCGACAAGGGTGCGGACCTGGTTGAGCAGTGCGGTGAACGAGACGACGCACAGCGCGATCAGAAGCGGCCTCCAGCCCCAGGCAAAGCTCGCGGCGACGAGGCCGATCGCCCAGACCGAGCAGGTGAGTTCCTGCCAGAACACCATGCGGGCGAAGTCGCCCTCCGGCTTGCGGCGCTTGTACTGCGGGTTGATGGCGAGCGCCGAGACACGTTCCCACACCAGCGTACGTAGCGGCGGCACGATTGCGCCCAGCGGCACGAGCACCGCCGAGCGGATCAGCAGCGCGGGCGGCAGCAGTATCGCGGTGAGCGCGAAGACCGGCAGGCTCCACGGCTTCATCAGCGCCAGCGGCAGGTATTCCGGGTCCTCGACCGTGCCGTAGCGGGTGCGGGCGTGGTGCTGGGTATGCACGCCCTCGTACATGAACGAGGGGATCAGCATTGGCACGCCGACCAGCAGGTTCCAGCCGAAGCGGAAGCCGGGCAGGGCGTCCTTGTGGATGTGCGTCAGTTCATGGATGAACAGCAGCGCGCGGTAGAGCGCCAGCGATGCGACCACGCCCAGCAGCACCGCGACCACCGGATTGCCTGCCAGAATCGCCCCCGCCAACGCCGCATAGCCGAGCGCGGCGCTGCCCAGCATGTCCGGCCAGTAGATGCCGGGGCGGGCCGCCGCGATGTCGCGCGTCAGTTCGACGGCGGCGCGCAGCATGGCCTTGTCGTCGGGCATCTGCGAGTGCCACGTCGATCCCTGCGCGGAATTACGCGCATCGGCGGGGGGCAGGTCGATCGCATTCTGGGCATTCATCGTGCAAGATTTCCAAAGTGTTTCCGGGCATAAGGCCGCCCGGTCCGCGCTCCACCGCAATTCGCCGTGCGGTCCGACTTGACAACCTGCCGCCATCGGCAGCACGTCGCGCTCATATTCCGTTACGCCAGAACAAAGGCAGCATCGTGGCCGAACTAGTCATCACTCCGATCTCCAGCAAGGCCGACATCGCCGCTTTTGTCGATCTCGCTTATCGACTCAATGCGTCAGATCAAAACTGGGTGCCGAATCTGCGCTCGGAGGAAATCTCTAAGTTCACAGCGGGCAAGAACCCGTTCTTCGAGCATGCCCGCGTCCAGCTTTTCCTGGCGAAGCGGGACGGCCAGATCGTCGGCCGCATATCGGCGCATATCGATGAACAGGCGCTGAAACAGCCGCTTGAGCAGGGGATGGGGCCGGGCACCGGCAACTGGGGCGCGATCGAGGCGGAGGACGCCGAAGTCGCCCACGCGCTCATCGCCCAGGCCGAGCAGTGGCTGCGCGAGCAGGGTATGATCCGTGTGCTGGCGCCCATGAACCTGTCGGTCTGGGAAGAGCCCGGCATCCAGACGGTGGGCCACGATCATGCGCCGATGGTCATGATGGCGCACCACAACGCCGCTTATCAGGGCTGGATCGAGAGCCAGGGCTACACCGCCGTCAAGACGCTGAAGACCTACGAACTCGACGTCACCAAGCAGTTCCCGCCGCTGATCCAGCGCATCGTCTCGTCCGGCGAGAAGAACGCCAAGATCAACGTGCGCGGCGTAGAGCTGAAGCATTTCGACCGCGAAGCCGCGATCATCTGCGAGATCCTGAACGATGCCTGGTCGGACAACTGGGGCTTTGTGCCCTTCACCGACAAGGAAATCGAGTATACCGGAAAGGCGCTGAAGCCGCTGGTGCATCCCGAACTGATCATGATCGCCGAGTACGAGGGCGAGCCGGTGGCGTTCATGATGACGCTGCCGGACCTCAACGGTATCCAGATGAAGGTCAACAAGCGCACCGGCAAGCCGTCCATCCTCGGCTTGCTCAAGCTGCTCCTTTGGTTGCGTAAGCCCCGGCCCGCCGACATGCGCGTGCCGCTGATGGGCGTGCGCAAGAAGCTGCAGTCCTCGCGGCTCGCCAGCCAGTTGGCCTTCATGATGATCGAGTACATCCGCCGCGCCGCCGTCGCCAAATTCGGGGCCAAGCGCGGTGAGATCGGCTGGGTTCTCGAGGACAACCAGGGCATGGTCGCTATCGCCGACGCCATCGACAGCACCGTCAACCGCGAATACGTGATCTACGACAAGGCGCTCTGAGCGCCGGAGGTTTACACGGTTTACACGGTCCAGGGGGATCTGCCAGGCCGCTGCTTGCGAGGGTGAGTGGCGGATTTCCGGGGTTTTCTGGCCGAGGCGCCTGTCACAAGGTGACACCTTTCCATGGGAGAGTGTCACCTTGGGGCGCCATGTGTCACTTTGCGCGCGGAAAGTGTCACCTTGTGCGTGAAAAGTGTAACCTTGCGCGATGAACCGGCTGGACATCGTGCACGGAGAAGGCGGGGCAGGGGGCGCATCGGGCGAGAATACCGCCGTGCTGACGCTGTAGGAAAACGGTTTCGAGCTTCACCTTGAATCGTCATTGCGAGCGCAGCGAAGCAATCCAGGGCCGCGCAAACC
Organism: Novosphingobium sp. HR1a; assembly: GCF_015594425.1. Classification (NCBI taxonomy): domain Bacteria; kingdom Pseudomonadati; phylum Pseudomonadota; class Alphaproteobacteria; order Sphingomonadales; family Sphingomonadaceae; genus Novosphingobium; species Novosphingobium sp. HR1a. Next base: position 2,959 of record NZ_JABXWS010000050.1, on the reverse strand, counting down.
GCACTGGATTGCTTCGCTGCGCTTGTAATGACGAAGGGAGGGGCGATCCATTGTCTATACTGCTCAGAGCTGCGGATTCGATCGCTTACCGCCCGGCCTGTTCGAACACCGCCAGTTGCGCGGCGAAAGCCCGCTGGAAGGCGGGGCGGGCCTCGCCGCGTGCGACGTAGGCGCGGATCGTTGGGAAGTCCTCCAGCAGCCCCGAGCTTGCGAGGCGGCGCAGTACAGAGATCGTCATCAGGTCGCCCGCGCTGAAGGCGCCGTCCAGCCATTCCGTATCGCCCAGCCGCGCGGCGAAGTCGCCCAGGCGGGTGCGCACACGGGCGTCGAGCATGGTCAGGCGCTCCTCGTGCCAGGGCTTGTCGCTCTCGAACAGGGCGGCCATCGAGCGTTCGACGATCGGCGGCTCCAGCGTGGAGAGCGCGGCGAACATCCATGTGACCGCGCGGGTGTGAGCTTCCGGGTTCTCCGGCAGCAGCCCGGTATGGCTCTGCGCGAGGTGCAGCACGATGGCGCCCGATTCGAACAGCACGAGGCCGCCTTCCTCATACGTCGGGATCTGGCCGAAAGGGTTGCGGGCGCGGTGTGCGGCCTCCTTCATCGCCGTGAACGAGACGAGGCGTACGGTGTAAGGCTGTGCCACTTCCTCCAGCGCCCAGCGAACCGGCATGTCCCGCGCAAGGCCGCGGCCGCGGTCGGGCGAGGTTTCGAAGACGGTGAGGGTGGGCAGCATCGCGGGTGGCTCCGGTTTGGGAGCGATGATGCGCCTGATGGGGATTGGGGCGCAAGGGGGGCATCCTCCCCGTCGCGAAGCGATGGGGAGGGGGACCGCTCGCGGAGCGAGTGGTGGAGGGGGTAGAAACCCTCCGTCAGCCCTGCGGGCTGCCACCTCCCCATTGCTTCGCAACAGGGAGGATTTTGCCTAAGGCTGCGTCGGCGTCGCGGAAGGTGCCGGAGGCGGCGGGGCTTCGATCACCGTCGCGGGCTCGTCGCCCTCGACCACATCATCCGCCACTTCCGATGGCGGAACCGCAGGGCCGCCCGCGCGCGGAAGGCCGAGCCCGGCGTTCGGGTCGACAAGCGAGGCCTGCGACTTCACCGTATCGTAAGGCAGCATGTCATCGCTGACCGAGCGCGGCAGCAATTCGCCGCCCGCCGCCGCCTTGGGCTGGTCGTCCGCCTTCTTGCTGCAGCCGCCGAGCGCCAGCGCCGTCAGGGCAACGGGCAGGATCAGGTGCGCGGACTTCATTTACGCGGTCTCCGGTGCGGAAGGCGGGCAGGGGCTTTCCAGTGAGGCGAGGAAAGCCGGGGCGCGTGCGATCAGCGCGGCGTCGAAGGCGGCGAGGTTCACGTCCTTGCCGAGTCGCTTGAGGCTGGTGACGCCGAATTCCTCGATGCCGCAAGGCACGATGCCGGTGAAATGCGAAAGGTCGGGCGCGACGTTCACCGAGAAGCCGTGCATCGTCACCCACTTGCGGATGCGAACGCCGATCGCGCCGATCTTCGCCTCGCGCCCATCGACGTCGGTGGTCCAGATGCCGATGCGACCTTCGGAGCGGAAGGTCTCGACGCCGAAATCGCGCAAGGTCTCGATAACCCAGCCTTCGAGGCCGTGGACGAAGCCGCGCGCGTCGCGGGCGCGCTTCTTGAGGTCGAGCAGCACATAGCCGATGCGCTGGCCGGGGCCGTGGTAGGTATAGCGCCCGCCGCGTCCGGCCTCGACCACCTCGAAGCGAGGGTCGAGCAGTTCGGCGACGGCGGCGCTGGTGCCGGCGGTGTAGACCGGCGGATGCTCCAACAGCCAGACCAGTTCGCGCGCCTCTCCGGCGGCGATGGCTGCGTTGCGGGCGGTCATCTCCTCCAGCGCCTCGCGGTAGGGCACCGGATCGGCGGAGATGCGCAGTTCGATATCACCGGGTAGCGAAGTCATGCCGCGTTGCGTGGCGTCATTCCATGCGGTTATCAAGTGCAAACGCGCCAACCGGCGTCTATGGCGAGATCATGGAACCCTTGATGAAGTTCGACAGCAGCCGGGCCTGGAGCCAGGCGTCCCAGGCCGTTTCCGCCAACCGCGAGGTCGTGCTGGCGCTGGCCGGGGTGTTCTTTCTCCTGCCGCAGCTGATGTTCTCGATCTTTTTCCCGCCGCCTGAGACCGGCGCGGGAATGAACGAGACGCAGATGATGACCATGCTGCGCACCTACTATCTCTCGGTCGCGCCGGTGCTGATCCCGATGGCGCTGTTCCAGGCGCTGGGCTCGCTTTCGCTCCTGTGCCTGCTCGACAGCGATCGGCGACCGACCGTGGGCGGTGCGATCCGCGACGGGCTGAAGGGCGTGGTGCCTTATCTGCTCGCGCAGATCCTCACCGGCATGGCGCTGGCGCTGATCGCGCTCGTGGTTGCGGGGCTGCTGGGCGTCGTCGGAGGCGTCGTCGGCGGGGTGATCGGGCTGGCCATCGTGCTGCTCTTCGCCATCGTCATGGGCGTGCGCCTGTCGGTGGCGGCGCCGGTGATCGCGGTGGAGAACGTGTTCAACCCGGTCGCGGCACTGGTGCGCTCGTGGAAGCTGACCAAGGGCAATACCGCGCGGCTGCTGGGCTTCTACGCGCTGCTCGCGGCGGCCATGATCGTGCTGCTGATCTTCGGCAACGTTCTGACAATACCGATCACGCTGCTCGCTCCGGCCGAAGTCGCACGCTTCGTCGCGGCGGCGGTGGAGGCGGTGCTGGCGACGGTAATGGCGGTGTATTTCGTGGCGGTGATCGCGCAGGTGCATCGCCAGCTGGCGGGGCCTTCGGCGGAAGCGCAGGCGGACCTCTTCGGGTAACGCCTTATCCTCCCTGTCGCGCAGCGATGGGGAGGTGGCAGCCCGTCAGGGCTGACGGAGGGGGCTTCTCCCCTCCACCACCGACTGCGTCGGCGGTCCCCCTCCCCATCGCTTCGCGACAGGGAGGATTTTC
>NZ_JABXWS010000049.1:0-97692 GCF_015594425.1 Novosphingobium sp. HR1a | reverse complement strand
AGGTCAATCCTCGTCCTTCCAGCCCCACCACATGAAGCAGGGCGGGACGTTGATCGGTTCGATCGCGTCGTCGATGCGCTTGAAGTGCGGGGCCATGTAGCTGCGCGCCTTGGGGCGGAACTGGTAGACCAGGAACGCGCCGCCCTTGCGGATCACGCGGTAGGTGGCCGAGGCGATGGCGGGCGCCACGCCCTTGGGCAGGGTCGAGAACGGCAGGCCCGACAGGACGTAGTCCGCCTTTTCGTGCCCGTGCGCGCGCACGATCTCCTCGACGTCCGCCGCCGAGCCGTTGACCGCGACGAAGCGGCTGTCGCTGATCGTGCGGCGCAGGTAGTCGATGAACATCGGGTTGGTGTCGATGACGATCAGCATGCCGTCGCGCGGCAGGCGGTCGAGCACCGGCTGGCAGAAAGTGCCGACGCCGGGGCCGTACTCGACGAACAGCTTCGTGTTCGCCCAGTCCACCTTCGACAGCATGCGGTTGATGGTGAAGCGCGAGGACGGGACGATCGAGCCGACCATCACGGGGTTGCGGATGAAACCTTCGAGGAACACGCCCCAAGGCCCCATGCCCTGCTTGATCTTCTGCCTGATCCGGTGGGCCAAAGGCTGTCGGGCAAGCTCGGTGCTGGTCATGCTGAGGAAGGCTCTCGCAATATTGTCATGTCACGGATTTGCCATGCGGTGGCAGATTGTCCCTGCCAATGCAAGGCGATGGCGCGTTGCCGGAACGCGCCGGATGGGGAAACCGGGTCAGAGAATCTGGTGAACCGTTTCCTGTGGGCGACAAAGCCGCACGCCCTTGTCGGTCTCGACCAGCGGGCGCTCGATCAGGATCGGGTCGGCGGCCATCGCGGCGAGGACGGCGGCGTCGTCCGCTTGCGGCAGGCCCCGCTCCTCGGCATCGGTGCCGCGGATGCGCAGGCCCTGCTGCGGGCTGATCCCGGCGTCGCGGTAGAGCTGCGCCAGCTTTTCAGCGCTCGGCGGGGTCTTGAGGTATTCGATCACCGTAACCTCGACGCCCGGCGTTTCCTCGAGGATCGCCAGCGTCTTGCGCGAGGTGCCGCACTTGGGGTTGTGCCAGATGGTGGCTCTCATGGGGTCTGTCCTTTCGTGTCCGGGACCATCGCCGGAATTCTGCCAGAGCCGCCGGGGACCGGCGCGGCGTCGATCTTCTCTTCGCGGCGGGCGACGGCGGCGGCGCGCTGGATGGCGCGCACGAGCCGGGGCTGGACGCCGCAGCGGCACAAGTTCGGGATCGCCGCCTTGACCTCGGCCTCGCTTGGGTTGGCGTTGCGGGCGAGGAGGGCGGCGGCGCTCATCACGATACCGGGCGTGCAGAACCCGCACTGAACCGCCTGCTCGGCCACCATCGCCTGCTGCACCGGATGCGAGCGGTCGCGCGACAGGCCCTCGACGGTGACGACGAAGCGGCCCTCGCACTCGGCCAGCGTGATGAGGCACGATCGCAGCGCGGCGCCATCGACCATGACGGTGCAGGCATGGCAATCGCCCACACCGCAGCCGTACTTGGTGCCGGTGAGGTTGGCCGCATCGCGCAGCGCCCACAGCAGCGGCGTGCGCGGGTCCATCTCGAACTGGACGGGGCGGTCGTTGACGGTGAAGCGGGTCATCTCAGGCGTATCCCGTGGCCAGCGCGCGCGCCCAGTCCTCGCGCCCGCCCTCGGCAGCGCGGCGGGCGGCGGCGGTCCAGTCGTAAGCGACGGCGCGCAGCTCCGCTTCCCAGCCATCCGGCCCGCGCTCGATCACGGCATAGCGCGCTTCGGGCGAACCCGATTCGATGACGTAGGGATGCGGTTGGTCGTCGGCGAAGGCGGGCAGGCCGACCGAGCCGGGGTTCACCACCAGCCGCCCGTCATCGAGGCGCACCGCCCGCTGCTTGTGCGAGTGGCCGCAGAGCACCAGCGGGGCGTCGATCCCGCCCAGCCGCTCGGCGATCTCTTTTGGGGTGGCGGCGCGGCAGCCGGTGGGCTCGACCGTTTCCAGCAGGAATTCCAGATCGCCGCGCGGGGAGCCGTGGCAGGCGTAGAGGTCGCTCTCCAGCCACATGTCCACCGGCAGCGAGGCCAGCCATTCGCGGTGGCGCGGCTGCAGCACGGCATCGGTGGCGGCGTCGGAAAGGTTCATCTCGGCGCGCGATTGTTCGAGCAGCTGGCGCTCGTGGTTGCCCCGGATCGTCTCAAGCCCGAGTGCCATCAGCCGCTCCGCCGTGCCTACGCTGTCGAGCGGGCCGCTGAGGATGTCGCCGAGGTTCACCACCCGGCGCACCCCGCGCGCGGCCACGTCCGCCAGCACCGCGTCGAGCGCGCCGAGGTTGCCGTGAATGTCGGAGATCACCGCGATGGCCATGCCCTCGCGATGCCCCGCCTTGCCGATCAGCGCAACCCCAGTCAGTTCAGGCCCAGTCAGTTCAGGCCCAGCTTGAACCCCGCCCACAAGGTGCGCGGCTGGCCCAGATCCATCGAGCCGCCCGCATTGCGCGTCACGATCGTCTCGTCGGTCAGGTTCTCGGCGCGCAGGACCAGCGAGGCAAAGCGCGTGATCGGCACTTGCGCGTAAAGGTCCAGCGTCGTCGCGGCGGGCAGGGTGTCGACCTGAAGGTCGTCCTCGTACTGCGCACCGGTGCGGCGCAGGGTAGCAGCAAGGCGCCAGCCGTCGGCGGGTGCCCATGCCACCGTCCCGCTGGCCGCGAGCTTGGGCACCTGCGCCGGGCGCATGCCGTCGAGCGCGATCTGCGCGGCGGTCGCCTTCACCTTGGCGTCGGTCCACGACAGCGAGCCGGACAGATCGACCTTGCCCAGCTTGAGGTCGGCGCTTGCCTCGATCCCGCGCGCATGGATCGAATCGACGTTCTGCCGCTCGCGCACGGTGGAGGACAAAGTGACGTTGGCGATGGCGTCCTTGAGGTAGTTGTCGAAGGCCGTGATCGACAGGTTCAGCGCCTCGGAGGGGTGGAAGTCCACGCCCGCCTCGTAACCGCGCAGGCGTTCAGGCTTGAGGCCGGCATTGGCATTGGTGGTGATCGGGAACACCACGAAGGGCCGGTACAGCTCGTTCAGCGTCGGCAGGCGCAGCCCGGTATAGGCGGCGGCGCGCAGCGACACGGCGGTGCCGGCATTCCACACGATCCCGCCGCGCCCGTTGGCGTTCCAGCCGTCGCGGTCGGCGTAGCGGGTGTCCTGCGTCACCACGCCCGCGGGGTTCACCTGATGGTAGTAGCCGTCGGTGATGGTCCAGCGGTCGAGGCGGCCGCCAGCGGTCAGCACGAACTGGCCGATGGTCCAGTCGTCCTCGATATAGAAGCCGAGGTCGGACTGCCGCCCGCCCGCCTTGCGGAACGCGGTGGCGAGGCCGGTGACGGCGCTATAGGGCGCTTCCACGAGGTTCCCGCGCGAGAGCTTCACGTCGGTGCCGATGCGCAGCACGTGGTTTTCGCCCACCGGCGGGCGCAGTTCGGCCTTGCCGCCGACCGCCAGCGTCGGGGTCTTGGCCTGATCGAGCGTCTTCTTGTAGCTCGTCGAGCTGATGACGATGTTCGAGAAGTCCTGCGCCTGCACGAAGCCCAGCACGTCGAACTGCCAGTCGCCCCGGCCCACGAAACGCAGCGAGCCCTGCTGACCCGAGGACGTCGAATCCGCGCCCTTGAAGCGCAGCGTGCGCGCATCGTCATAGACGAGGCCCGATGCCTGAACCTCGATGTTGTCGGTCAGCGGCGCGACGGCGCGCAGCGAGCCCGACAGGCTTTCATACTTCGCGCGCGCGGTGGCGGCGACGCGCTGGTCCTTCGGCGTGGTCCAGAAGCCCTGGCCGCGATCCCACTGCACGCCCGCCACGACGAAGCCTTCGCCAAGGCGCGGCGCCACCGTGAGCGAGCCTTGCGTCTCGCCCCGGTTGTTGACCAGCGCCTCCGCGCTTACCGGGCCGAGTTCGTCAGGGCTCGCGCTTTCCATCTCGATCGTGCCGGAGACCGCGCCCGTGCCGAACGCGCCCATACCGCCGCCGCGCGTCACCCGCACGGAGCCGAGGCGGTCGGGGGTGAGGGCGCTCAGTGGAATATAGCCGAAGAACGGGTTCGCCACCGGCACGCCGTCCAGCAGCACTTGCGCGCGGCTCGATGCATTGCCGCCCAGTGCACGCAGGGTCACGCCCTGGTTCGAGGGGTTGGACGATCGGCTGTCGGAGCGGCGGAACTGCTGGAATCCGGCGACAGAGGCCAGCACATCCTCGATCCGGCCCGAGGCACTGGAAACCAGCTTGTCGCGGGCGATCGTCTGGACGTCGTAGGCGGGCGTCGCCGGACCTTCCGAAAGCCCGCGCCCGGTGACGACGATGGGCTCGCGCGGGGCGGCGTCATCGTCCTCGGCCAGCGCGGGATGCGCGAGCGCGACGAGGGGCAGGGCGAGCAGCGACCGGCCCACGGATGGCAAAATGCGACGTCGAATCGTTGTCATGTTCTTCCGGCTTTTAGGCATCGTTCTCCGCCCGGGTATGTCCAGCAACGCGCGGCGGCTGACAAGACGGACAAGAAGCAGGCGACCCAAGGGATAATCCCCCCCCGATTGGGGGAAGGAACGTCATTCCGCCTGGGCGATCTCTAGCCGCAGCGGGGTCAGGCCATCGATCGTGCCTTCCAGCACGTCGCCCACCGCCACTGGCCCGACGCCGGCCGGGGTGCCGGTATAGATCAGGTCGCCGGGCGCGAGGTGGTAGAGGCGCGAGAGGTCGGCGATCAGCTCGGGGATCGACCAGATCATGTCCGAGAGCACGCCGTCCTGCCTGACCGCGCCGCCCTGCGTCAGTGCGATGCGCTGGCCTTCAGGCGTGAACGCAGCGGCGGGCGTGATCGGCGCGATAACCGCGCCATTCTCGAAGTCCTTGCCGGTGTCCCAGGGATAACCCTTGGCCTTGGATGCGTTCTGCAGGTCGCGCCGGGTCATGTCGAGGCCGCAGGCATAGCCGTAGACCACCTCCATTGCCCCCTCGGGGGCGATCCGGAACGCGGGGGCGCCGATGGCGACGACCAGTTCCATCTCGTAGTGGCAGCTTTCGGTGCCCGGCGGATAGGGGATCGCCCCGCCGTCGAGGCACAGCGCTGCGGGCGCCTTGTTGAACCAGATCGGCGCCTCGCGGTCGACTGCGTTGCCCAGTTCCAGCGCGTGCGCGGCATAATTGCGCCCGACGCAGAAGATGCGGCGCACCGGATAGGCGGCCGCTTCGCCGACGACGGGCACGGCGGGGGCGACGGGAAGGTCGAAAAGCAGGGTCACGGGGCTGGGTTCTCCTTTGTGCCGGGGCATAGGCCGCTCCGTCGCATCGGGAAAGCGCTCTCTCGGATACGGGGGTTGTAGTCGGCGCAAGGGGGCATAGAGTGGGCGGGTGACGACGCAGCAGTATCTTGCAGGCCGCATCCTATTGGCAATGCCGGGGATGTTCGACCCGCGCTTCGAGCGCTCGGTCAACGTATTATGCGTGCATGACGAGGACGGCGCGCTCGGCGTCGGCATCGGCCATGTGCGTGAAGGCGTGCGTTTCCACGACGTGCTGGAGGAACTGGGCCTCGACCCGGGCGTCTCGCCCAACCGCGAGATCATGCACGGCGGCCCGGTTGAACCGGGGCGCGGCTTCATTCTGCACTCGACCGACTGGGGCGGCAGCGACACTATCGAGGTCGCGCCGCTTTGCGGGCTGTCCGCCTCGATGGACGTGCTGCGCGCGATCGCGGCGGGGCAGGGGCCGTCGCAGTGGATCATGGCGCTGGGCTACGCCGGATGGGGCGCGGGCCAACTGGAGGGCGAGATGCGGCACCACGGATGGTACGCCGCAGAGGGCCACCGCGAAGTCCTGTTCGAAACGCCGCCGGAGGGGCGCTGGTCCGCGACATGGCGGGCGGAAGGGATCGATCCCGCGCTGCTTTCGAACGAGACGGGGCGGGCTTAGGCCCCTTCGAGATCGCCCGGGCGGTCCACGTCGAAGTGGATCGCGGGCGAGGAGACCTCGACTCTCACCACGTCATCGCGGCTGCGCAGCAGGCGTCCCGCGCCCTCGTCTCCGGTGAGCGCGGCGATGGCGGGGAAGGCGGCGGGGGACAGCAGGACCGGATGGCCGGGCTTGCCCCCGTGGCAGGGCATCGCGGCATAGGCATCGCCGATCGCGGAGGCGAGTGTCGGTGCGACTTCTGCGGGAATGCGCGGCATGTCACCGAGGAAAACGAAGGCGGCCTTTGCCTCTCCGGCCGCCGCGATGCCGGCCTTCAGTGTCTCGGACAAGGCATCGCTCTCCAGCCGCAGTGTCTCCACCGCAGGCGTGCCGGGCCATTCGCCCGTATCGAGCCCGGGCCGCGCGACGACGATCACTCGCTCGACAGGTGCGGCGCGGGCGATGCGGATCGCGTGATGGAGCAGGGGCTCGCCATCGAGCCGGGCGGAGAGCTTGTCGCTGCCGAATCGGGTCGAGCGCCCGGCTGCGAGCACCAGTGCGACCGCGCTCAAGCCCGTTCCCGCGCCGGGTTCAGCGCCTGCATGATTTCGGCGATGATGCCGGTGGCGACTTCCCAGGGCGACTTGCCCAGCCCGGGGACGCCCGGCGAAAGCTGCAGCCGCGCCAGTTCCTCCGCGCTCGCGCCTGCCGCTTCCAGCGCGCCGAGGCGTTGGGCCGCGCGCGATTTCGCGCCGATCATGCCGACATAGCCCGCTCCGCCGCGCAGTGCGGCAAGGCAGCCGCCGAGGTCGTGGTGATCCTCATGCGTGGCGCCGAGGTAGGCAGTCCAGCGATCGACCTTCAGGTGGGCGAGGGCGTCTGCAGGCTCTTCGCGCAAGTAACGCGAGACGGGGAAGGGCGGCGGCGCATGCGGGCCGCCGGGGCGCAGCAGGATCGTCTCGAACTGCGCCATCGCCCCGAGCTTCGCGGCGGCGAGCGCGCCGGGATCGCCGCCCGAGACGATCAGGCGGCGCGGCGGATCGTATCGGCGGGCGATGCGGAACGGGTCTTCGTGAAGCGCGAGCAACGGGCCGTGGTCCTCGCGCGCCTCTTGCGTTTCGCCGTCGCTCGCCCAGAGGCAGGTGCGGCGCTCGGCGGCGTGGTCCAGCAGCGCGGCGGCGGCGGGCGAATCCGGCGCGATCCGTTCCAGCAACACGTGCAGCGCGCCGCCGCAGCGCAGGCGAAGGTCGATCCAGGGGCTGCCCATGCCGTAATGCAACCGCTTCGGCTTGCCGTCGGCAAGCACTTGCGCGGCGTGGTTGGCGACGTCGCCCTCGATGCAGTCGCCCGAGAAATAGCCGGTCGCCGCCACGTGCCCGCCGGCCCCTGCCGCGAACAGCATCTGCGCACCGGGACCGCGCGGGGCGCTGCCCGCGACCTTGTAGAGTGTCGCCAGCGCCACCGGACGGCCTGCCGCGAGGGCCGCGCGCAAAGCGGGGCGCACGTCGTCGATCCAGCCGAACTCGGGCCAGTCCGCGTCCTCGATCATGCCGCTGAGGGCAGGGTTAAGGACAGGGTCTTCGGTCAGCGTCATCACGCGCGCGCCGCCTGGCGCTCCACAGTGTCGCCGATCAGCGGGGCGATGACCAGACGGTGCAGGATCGTCGCCACTTCCTCGGGGCTGCGGGTGGAGGCAGGCTTGTCCCCGCCCTGCGCCAGCCACCACGCAAGGATGTCGATGGTCGCGCCGGTGCCGTGAATGGTCCCGAGGTCAGAGGGCAGCCAAGGGTGGTGCGACTGAGCGCTTTTCGCAAGGCCCAGCGCCTGGCGGATGAACTCCTCACGTACGATGCCCGCTGCACCGCCGATCAGCAGTGCTGACCACAGCATCGCGTGCTCGTGGACATGGCGGCAGACTTCCAGCGTCGATTCGTAGCTGTTGGCGGCGTAGAGAATCGGAATCGTGCGGCCGAGCAGATCCTCGATCTCGTGCGCGGCGACGTCGGCCAGCAGCGCTTCCTTGGTCGGATAATGTCGGAAGAAAGTGGCGTACCCGGTCCCGGCGCGGGCGCTGATCTCGCGGATCGTCAGTTGGTCGAACGGCTTGATTTCAAGCAGCGCCAGCAACGCCGAGGTCAGCGCCTGCCGCGAGCGGACCTGTCGTGCATCGGTGGGAGCCTCGCGCTTGAGGCCGGTCAGGCTGGTGTCCATGATACGATGCGTATCATTGCGACGGAGGCGTGTCTAACCGCAGGCGCCGTGAGACAGTCGCAACGCGGCGTTGAGATTCATCCTTCGCCGATGCGATCCGCGAACAGCAGGCGACCGCCGGAAAGGTGCCAGAGCGCTTCGTTGAAATCGTTGTCGCTCATGGCGAAGCAGCCCTCGCTGCGACCGAGCTTGCCCCACTTGTCGATCATCGAGGAGCCGACGTACCAAGCCGGATGCATGACGATCGCGCGCGGCAGCGCCATCGAATTGTCGTTGTCCAGACCCATCAGACGGATCGAGGTGCCGTACTTGCCCTTGTACCACTCGGCGGTGAGGTAGGCACCGCGCGAGGTCGCTTCCGAGCCGGGAACGTTGGAAAAGCTCTGCAGCCAGCCGCTGTGTGCCGGGTCGGAACCGCGCCCGTGCGCGACGAGGAACGAGCGCATCGTCCCGTTTTCCAGATTGGCGAAGTGGAGGCGCGGTTTCCACGAAGGTTGCGCAAAATCGACGATTCCGACCACGTCGGCGCGCCACAGATGATTGCGCACGCGCCCGGCCTGCTTCGACGCGACGTCGAGTACACGGCGCTCGTAAAGCGATAGTCCAGTGGGCGATGCGGGAACCGATGTCAGGCTGCTTGGAAAGGCACCGGCGAGCGGCGCAAGAGCCTCACCGGGCGCGGTCGAATCGGGAAGGACACCTTCGGAGGCGAAAGCCCGCGCGGGCAAAGCCAGACCGATGCCGGCGACAAGCCCGCCCTTCAGTATTTTCCTTCGACTATGTGCGCGATCCATAGTGGCGGTAATACCACAATCGGTCCCGGTGATCCACCATCTCGTCGCGCGATCGGCGCTGGGCGGGAGCGTTCCGCCGCAAAAAACGTTTGACGGGGCCGCGACTTAGGCGCGACCCCACCACAAAAATCAGGCAACCACCTTGAGCGCCTTGCGCTGGTGCTGGGCGATCCAGTCCTCCAGAACCGGGGCGATTCGCGTCCGCCACTTGCTGCCGTTGAAGATGCCGTAGTGGCCCACCTCGGCGGCGAGGTAGTACTTCTTGCGCTTCTCGGGCAGGTGGCTGGCAAGGTGCAGCGCGGCGCGGGTCTGGCCGATGCCGGAGATGTCGTCCCTCTCGCCCTCGATCGCCAGCAGCGCCGTGTCGCGGATGCCGGACAGGTCGATCCGCTCGCCGCGATGGACGAACTCGCCCTTGGGCAGCGAGTGGTTCTGGAACACGTGTTCGATCGTCTGCAGGTAGAATTCCGAGGTCATGTCGCAGACCGCGCGATATTCGTCGTAGAACGCCTTGGTGGCATCGGCGCTGTCACCGTCGCCCGCGACCATGTGCTTGAACATGCCGTAGTGGCTCATCATGTGGCTGCCGAGGTTCATCGCCATGAACCCGGCAAGCTGCAGGAAGCCCGGATAGACGCGGCGGCCGCCGCCCGGATAGGTCGCCGGAACTGTGGCGATGACGTTCTGCTGGAACCACGAAAGCGGCTGCTGCATCGCCACGTCATTGACGCTGGTGGGCGCCTCGCGCGTGTCGATCGGGCCGCCCATCATGGTGAGAGTGGCGGGACGGCAGGGGTGCTCCTTGGCGCCCATGATCGCGGCGGCGGCGTAGGCCGGAACCGAGGGCTGGCACACCGCGAGGACGTGGGTGCCGGGGCCGATGTGTTCGAGGAAAGAAATGACGTAATCGATGTAGTCGTCGAGATCGAAGCGCCCGGCGCTCATCGGCACCAGCTTCGCGTCGGCCCAGTCGGTGATGTAGACTTCGGCGCTTTCCACCATGCGCGCGACGGTGCCGCGCAGCAGGGTGGCATAGTGGCCGCTCATCGGTGCGACGATCAGGAGCTTGGGCGCGTCCTTGCCGAGTCCGGGATGCTCGAATCGAAGCAGGTTGCCGAACGGCTTGTGGAGCACGATCGATTCGGTGACCGGCTGGATCTTGCCGTCGACGGTCACGGTCTCGATGTCGAAGGAGGGCTTTCCGCGGGGGGAAGCGGCGTGCGCGAAGACGTCCAGTGCGGAGGCCATGACCGGGCCGAGACCCGAATAACCGAATGGAAGCGAGGGGTTGGTCAGCAGTTCGGCGCCAACCGACGCCCATGCGGCAGCGCTGCTCATCATGGCGCGCTGCAACTCGTAGGCATTGTAGAGCAAGTCGATTCTCCTGGCCGTTTCGGGGGCGAACGCGGCCTGTGTGCGGGGGTCTTACCTCATGATTAGGGAACTAGAGGTTACCGTTGCAACGCGGCAATTCCGATTTCAGGCAGGTGATCTTCGCAAGAGAGACACGTTTCGCCGCGAATCGGGCAGTATGTCCATGGCTACAAGGAAGCCTTTTCCTCCGCTTCGCTAGGCTGTAAGGCGCGGCGCCATGGATGGGACGCAAGGCAATGCCCCGGGGCAAGAGACCATGATCGAAGAGCCGAAGCGGCCCCGCCGCAGTCTCGGCCCGCTGCGCATGGTCTGGCGCGAGATGCTCAAGTATCCGGGCCGGATGGCCACGGCGGGCGGGGCGCTGATCACGACGGCGACCTCGACGCTGGCGATCCCTTATGGATTCCGGCAGATCATCGACAAGGGCTTCGCGCAAGGCGCCGACCCGAACGCGATCCGCTCGTGGTTCCTGATGCTGATGGGCGTGGTCGTGGTGCTGGCCGTTGCCACCGCGATCCGGTTCTACTCGGTCTCGTGGCTGGGCGAGCGCGTCGTCGGCGACATTCGCCTGCGCGTGCAGCGCCACCTGCTGACCTTGGCGCCGAGCTTCTTCGAGGAGAACAGCCCCAAGGAAATCTCCTCGCGCATGACCGCCGACACCGCGATCATCGAGCAGATCGTGGGCACCACCGTCTCGGTCGCGCTGCGTAACGCGATCATGGCGCTGGGCGGGGTGATCTATCTCTTCGCGCTGGAGCCGGGGCTGACGGCGTGGCTGGTCATCGCCATTCCGGTGGTGATCCTGCCGATCGCCGCTTTCGGTCGCAAGCTGCGCGCCGTCTCGCGATCCAGCCAGGACCGCGTGGCAGACATCGGCGCGCTGACTGCCGAAGTGCTGGGCGCATTGAAGGTCGTGCAGGCGTTCAACCAGGAAGGCCGCGAGCAGGGCCGCTTCGCCGCCGCTGTGGAGCGCACGTTCGATACCGGCCGTCACCGCATCATGATCCGCGCGATCATGACCGCGGTGATCATGTTCCTGATCTTCGGATCGATCACCATGATCATGTGGCGCGGCGCGATCGGCGTGGCCGAGGGCTCCATCACCGGCGGCACCATCGCCGCGTTCGTGGTAACGGCGGGCATCGTCGCAGGCGCGTTCGGCTCGCTCACCGAGGTCTACGGCGATCTCGTGCGCGGCGCGGGTGCGGCCAGCCGCCTCGCTGAACTGCTGAGCGAACATCCGACGATCGCCCCTCCGGCGCGCGCTCTGGTGCTGCCGAGCCCGGCGCGCGGCAAGCTGGCGTTCGAGCGCGTGACCTTCCGCTACCCCTCGCGGCCCGAACTTCCGGCGCTGCACGACTTCAATCTGACCATCGAGCCGGGCGAGACCGTCGCTATCGTCGGCCCCTCGGGCGCGGGCAAGTCGACGCTGTTCCAGCTGGCCGAGCGGTTCTACGATCCGCAGGGCGGCGCCATCAAGATCGACGGCGTGCCGCTCGCCTCCGCCGACCCGGCCGAGATTCGCGCGCGCATCGCTCTGGTCCCGCAGGAAGGCGTGCTGTTCGCCGCCTCCGCGCGTGACAATCTGCGCTACGGCAATTGGCACGCCGATGACGAGGCGATCTGGCAGGCGGCCCGCGCGGCCAACGCCGAAGGTTTCCTGCGCGCGCTGCCGCAAGGCCTCGACACGTTCCTCGGCGAAGACGGTGCGCGCCTTTCGGGCGGCCAGCGCCAGCGCATCGCCATCGCCCGCGCGCTGCTGCGCGACGCGCCGATCCTGCTGCTCGACGAAGCCACCAGCGCGCTCGACGCCGAGAGCGAGCGGCTGGTGCAGGACGCGGTCGAGACGCTGATGGCGCAGCGCACCACGCTGGTCATCGCTCACCGCCTCGCCACCGTGCGCAAGGCGGACCGTATCGTCGTGATGGATGGCGGCCGTATCGTCGAGCAGGGCACGCATGAAAGCCTGAGCGGGCAGGGCGGCCTCTATGCGCGGCTGGCCTCGCTACAGTTCGACGCTGTCGTCTCGGGGCAGCCGATCGCGCCGCTGGGCTGAGGCGCCCCTTTCGTCATTGCGAGCGCAGCGAAGCAATCCAGGGCAGCACTACGCCGCCCTGGATTGCTTCGCTGCGCTCGCAATGACGACGTGAGGGGAGCGTCCTCCCTGCCAGACAACGCGCGATTTACCTCCATCACTGCTGCTTTTTCACTGGCGTTGCGCGCGCGTGTAACTAAGTTACGCGCCATCGCCGGTCGTCCTGATCCGGCCGAAATATCCTGTCGCCCCCGTCCGAAAGGTCACGACATGCTTCGTTATGCCGGCAAGGCGCTCCTTGCGAGCGCCGCGCTTTCCGTTCTCGCCTTCTCCGCTCCCGTCTTCGCGCAGGACGCTGCGCCCGCAGCCAAGCCTGCGCTCGCGCCCTCGGCCGACTGGGGCAAGTTCGGCGTCCAGACCCAGTGGATCGACACTGGGGCCAAGCCGGGCGACGACTTCGACGCCTACGTCAACGGCGTGTGGAACAAGACGGCGGTGCTTCCCGCCGACCGCACCCGCTGGGGCTCGTTCATCGAACTGAGCGACCTTTCGGAAAACCGCGTCCATGGCATCCTCGACGATCTGCTTGCCGCCAACCCGGCGCCCGGCAGCGACGCGGCGCGTATCGCGGCGGCCTACAAGGCGTTCATGGACGTCGATGCAATCAACAAGGCGGGCCTCGCCCCGGCGCAGCCCTACCTCGCCGCGATCAAGGCGGCGAAGACCCCCACCGACATCGCCACGCTGTTCGGCAAGCCCGGCTATGCCTCGCCGATCGGCCTCTATGTCGGCGCCGACGACAAACAGAGCGACATCTACGCGCTCAATGCCAATATCTCCGGCATGGGCCTGCCCGACCGCGACTACTACCTGAAGACCGACGCACGCTCGATCGAACTGCGCGACAAGTACAAGGCCTACCTGACGTTCGTGCTCGGCAAGGCGGGCTACGCCGATGCCCCGGCCGCCGCCGCTTCGGTGCTGGCGTTGGAAACGCAGCTCGCCAAGGCCGACTGGGACCGTGCCGCCGCCCGCAACCCGGACCTCACCTACAACAAGGTGCCGCTCGCCGAATTCGAAGCAATGGGCTCGCCCGGCGTCGTCAAGGCGTTCCTGTCGGCCGTGGGCGCGGATAAGGCCAGCTACGTGCTGATCGGCGAGATGCCGCCGACGGCCGAGGAGTTCAAGGCCGCCGGGATCGACCCGACCAAGGCGGGCGACCAGTTCGGCCCCGGCATGCCGGCCGTCGTCAAGCTGATCGAGACCACCCCGATCGCCACCTGGCAGGCCTACCTCGCCGCGCACTTCCTGCGCGACAACGCCTCGGTCCTGCCCGGCGACATCGATACCGCCACCTTCGATTTCTACGGCAAGACCCTGAGCGGCCAGCCCGAGCAGCGCCCCCGCTGGAAGCGCGGCATCGCGGCGGTCGAGGGCATGGCGGGCGAACTCGTCGGCAAGCTCTACGCGGCGAAGTACTTCCCGCCCGCGCAGAAGGCGGCGATGGCCGACCTCGTCGCCAACTTGCGCAAGGCGATGGCCGCCAACCTCAAGGATCTCAAGTGGATGAGCCCGGTCACGCGGGTAAAGGCCGAGGAGAAGCTCGACGCCTTCACCCCCAAGATCGGCCAGCCGGACGTGTTCAAGACCTATGAGGGCCTGACCTTCTCGCCCACCGACCCGTTGGGCAACACCATGGCGGCGGGCAAGTGGCAGACCGCCTTCGACATGAACCGCATCGGCGGTCCGGTCGATCGCACTGAATGGGGCATGCTGCCGGAGACGGTGAACGCCTACTACAACCCAGCGATGAACGAGATCGTGTTCCCGGCGGCGATCCTGCAGCCGCCGTTCTTCAACCTCTCGGCCGACCCGGCGGTCAACTACGGCGGCATCGGCGCGGTCATCGGCCACGAGATGAGCCACGGCTTCGACGACCAGGGCGCCAAGTACGACGGCACCGGCAACTTGCGCGACTGGTGGACGCCGCAGGATCTCGCCGCGTTCCAGAAGCTGCAGGCGGCGCTGGCGGCGCAGTACGATGCCTTCTGCCCGTTCGACGACGGCAAGGATGGCAAGGCCTGCGTCAACGGCAAGCTGACGATGGGCGAGAACATCGGCGATCTCGGCGGCCTCAGTCTCGCCTACCGCGCCTACAAGCTCTCGCTGAACGGCAAGGAAGCGCCGGTGATCGACGGCGTCACCGGCGACCAGCGCTTCTTCATGGGCTGGGCGCAGGTCTGGCGTTCGAAGGTGCGCGAGGCGCAGGCGCGCCAGTTCCTCGTCACCGACCCGCACTCGCCGCCGCAGTACCGGGTCAACGGCATCGTGCGCAACTTCGACGAATGGTACAAGGCGTTCGGCGTGAAGCCGGGCGACAAGCTGTACCTCGCGCCCAAGGACCGCGTGCGGATCTGGTAAGGCGGAAGAAGGCCGACCCCTCCCGCAAGCGGGAGGGGAGCAGGTGAAGTACGCCCTCCCGCTTGCGGGAGGGCAGGGAGGCTTGAGAGCGAAGCGAACTAGCCGGACGGGGTGGGCACCGCCGCGCAGCGCCACCCCAACCCGTCTTCCACCTCACATTTCTGCAATGCAGCACGTCCCCGGTTGACTTGCCCGCCCGGTGCGGCATGACCTCCAGCTTATGGACCTGACCCTAACCGCGATCCTCCTCGGCATTGTCGAGGGCCTCACCGAGTTCCTGCCCGTCTCCTCGACTGGCCATCTCATCCTTGCCACCCGCCTGTTCGGCTATGATTCGAGCCAGTGGGCGACCTTCAACATCGTCATCCAGCTGGGCGCGATCCTGGCCGTGATCGTGCAGTTCTGGCGCACGTTCTGGGCCGTGGGCATGGGGCTGCTCAAGCTCAACCCCACCTCGATCCGCTTCGTGCGCAACGTGCTGCTGGCCTTCATCCCTTCGGCGGTGCTGGGCCTGCTGTTCAACAATTATATCGAGGGCCTGTTGGGCGAGCCCGCGGTGGTCGCCTGGGCGCTCATCATCGGTGGCATCGCGATCCTCGGCATCGAGAAGGTCGCCAAGCCCGGCCCGCTTACCGGCGTTTCGGAACTGCCCGCAGTCAAGTGCATCGGCGTCGGTTTCGCGCAGTGCCTCGCCATGGTGCCGGGCGTCAGCCGCTCGGGCGCGACGATCATGGGCGCGCTGTCGATGGGGATCGAGCGCCGGACGGCGGCCGAGTTCAGCTTCTTCCTCGCCGTGCCCACCATGGTCGGTGCCACGACTCTGGAACTTCTCAAGCACCACAAGGAACTGATGGCGGGCGCGGGGCCAGTGGGCTGGAACGAGATCGCGGTCGGCTTCGTCGTCTCGTTCATCGTCGCGCTGGTGGTGATCAAGGCGTTCATGGCCTTCGTCAGCAAATCCGGCTTCGCACCCTTCGCGTGGTATCGTATCGTCGCCGGCGCACTGGCGCTGTTCCTGCTGTCGAGGATCTGAAGACATGAGCAAAGAGGAGAAACTCGGCCGCAAGGATTACGAGAAGCTCCTCGAGCCGATGGAGGAGGAACTCGTCGGCATGGCGCGCTGGGCGCAGAAGAAGGGCGCGCGCATCGTCATCCTGTTCGAAGGGCGCGATACGGCGGGCAAGGGCGGCGCGATCAAGGCCGTCTCCGGCCAGCTCAACCCCCGCCAGTGCCGCACCGTGGCGCTGGCCGCGCCGAGCGAGCGCGAGCAGGGCCAGTGGTACTTCCAGCGCTACGTCGATCACCTGCCGGCCAAGGGCGAGATCGTCCTGTTCGACCGCTCGTGGTACAACCGCGCCGGGGTCGAGAAGGTGATGGGCTATGCCACCGAGGACGAGGTCGATGCGTTCCTGCGCCACGCGCCCACCTTCGAGAAGATGCTGATCGACGACGATATCCTGCTGTTCAAATACTGGCTCTCCTGCGATCAGGACAAGCAGGAGGAGCGCCTGCACGAGCGGCTGGACGACCCGCTCAAGCGCTGGAAGCTGTCGCCGGTCGATATCGCCGCGCGCGACAAGTACGGCGAATATACCAAGGCGCGCGAGGCGATGCTCAAGGCCACGCATACCGATCATGCGCCGTGGACGCTGGTGGACTTCAACGACCAGCGGCTCGGCCGTCTGACCCTGATTCGCGATCTGCTGGCGCGGCTGCCCGATACGAAAGTGGAAGCGCCCGAACTCGACCTGCCGCCGCTCGATGCCGAACCGAAGCGCGAGAAATTCGGCGTCCTGGAGCCGATAAAGCCGTTTCCGCTCTCCTGAGCATCACGCGAATCGGTGCCGCGCCCTTGACTTTGCGAGGCCAATCCAGCAAGGGGCGCAACCTTGAAGGGCGGCGCCTCGGTGTCGCCCCTTTATAGTTTTTCGTAACGCCGGCCTGCCAGGGCGGCTGCAACTTAGAAAGTACAGGATACCGCCATGGCGAAGCCCGCAACCGTCAAGATCCGTCTTGTCTCGACCGCCGACACCGGCTTTTTCTACGTGACCAAGAAGAATCCGCGGAACACGACCGAGAAGTTCAGCTTCAAGAAGTACGATCCCGTCGTGCGCAAGCACGTCGAGTTCAAGGAAGCCAAGATCAAGTAAGGTTCACGGTCGGTTCAAGGCTGTGGACCCAACGGGAAAGCCATGAACCACGTGACAAAAACCTTTCGATCCTGTGTGAGCGCGGCCGCTTTGGCCGCGCTTTCCGTGTCCGCCGCTCTCGTCCCCGCGCAGGCTGTCGCAGCCGCGCCCGATGACGCGAAACAAGTCGAGCAGGCCGTCGCGGCCTTGCGCGGCATCGGCACGATGAAGGCGGACTTCGTCCAGACCGACCGCTCGGGCCAGACCGTCAGCGGCGTGCTGACGATGAAGAGCCCCGGCAAGATCCGCTTTCAGTACCAGCCGAGCGCCAAGATGCTGATCGTTGGCGACGGCAGGGCGCTGAACTTCATCGACTACGAAGTGCGTCAGGTGCAGCGCTGGCCGATCAAGAACAGCCCGCTCGGCGCGCTGCTCGATCCCAGCCGCGACGTCGCGAAGTTCGGCAAGCTGATCCAGACCGGCAATCCGGGCGTCGTCAGCATCGAGGTGCGCGATCGCTCGCACCCCGAGTACGGCGTGATCACCCTGATCTTCACGCGCAAGGCGTCGGCCCCGGGCGGGCTGGAACTGACCTACTGGGTCTCGCTCGATTCGCAGAACAAGCGCACCACCATCAGCCTGTCCAATCAGCGCTATGGCGTCCCGGTGACCGACAACGACTTCCGCTGGAACGACCCGCGCCCGCGCAATCGTCGTTAAGAGCGTCTGGAAAATGCCTGCAGGGCATTTTCCACTGCGGCACCGGCCCACGCCCCCACCCGGCCTCCCATCAAGTATACTTCCGTGGGAGGCCGGGTAGGGGCGTGGGCCGGTGCCGCAAAATCCGCTTTCGGCGGATTTCAAACCCAACCCCTGATCGTCGATGACGGAAGGCGTTTTATCGCCGAATGTGCGGCTCTAGCGACAAACGGCGACAGTTTTCTTAACTTCGTTCACTTGGCAGTCAGGAGCCACGCCCCATATAGGTCTTGTCAGAACGGTTGTGAGGCGGGTTTCCCCCCTGTTGCCCGCGCCTCCTGAGTGACCGCTCTGATACTAGCGTGACGAACGCTTACAGGAACCCTCGAGCCTCTGCCCCCGGCTCGAGGGTTTTCTGTTTTCTTGGGTCAGGATTGGCCCATGCCGGGCTGCGAACGGCACCGTTCTCGCTCCGGCCTGAGCCAATCCTGACCCAAGAAAAGCACACGCATCCTCCCCGGAACGGGGAGGGGGACCATCCGCAGGATGGTGGAGGGGCACCCTCGGTTTATGCGAGGTCGGGGACTGGCAATTCCCGCAGGCGATGCCTAAAGCCACGCGCATGAAGATCGCCACCTGGAACATCAACTCCGTCCGCCTGCGCATCGACCAGGTCGAACGTTTCCTCACCGAGCAGGCCCCCGACGTGCTGTGCCTGCAGGAGATCAAGGTGGCGGAGCCCCTGTTCCCCCACGAGATGTTCGAGCGCCTCGGCTACACCCACCGCGCCATCCACGGCCAGAAGGGCTATCACGGCGTCGCGACGGTCTCGAAAGTGCCGTTCCGCGACTTCTCGAAGCACGACTGGCAGGACAACGGCGAGGCCCGCCACATCGGCGTCGAACTGCTCGGCCCCGGGCAGGGCATGGTGCTGGAGAACGTCTACATCCCGGCAGGCGGCGACATCGCCGACCGGGAGGTGAATCCCAAGTTCGGCCAGAAGCTCGACTTCCTCGAACGCATGTCCCGCTGGGCCGACAAGATCGACCGTCCGACCCTGATCGTCGGCGACTTCAACATCGCCCCGCTCGAATCGGACGTCTACGATCACAAGGCGCTGCTCAAGGTCGTCAGCCACACACCCATCGAGGTCGAGACGCTGAAGCGCCTGCAGGACGCGGCGGGCTTCGATGATCTCGGCCGCCGCTTCATCCCGGCGCCGGAACGCAACTATTCCTGGTGGTCCTACCGCAGCTACTGGCGCCAGAAGGACCAGGGCCGCCGCCTCGATCACATGTGGGCCTCGCCCGACCTCGCCCCGCAGGCGCGCGGGCACCACTTCGTCGAGGAAACGCGCCGCTGGGACCAGCCGAGCGACCACATCCCGCTCGTCACCGAGTTCGAACTCTGAGCGAGGAGGTCGCCTCGACGCGCCGCGTGGCGCTGGCGCTCGACGCGCTGCGCCATGGCTGGCCGGTGCGGGTGGCCGGCGCGGTGCTGCTTCCCGCCGAGACGGCCTTCGCGCCCGGCGTCACCGCCCCGCGCATGCTGATTTCGGCCGCCCGCGCGGCGACGCTGAAGCTCGCCAACCAGCGCGAGGCCGCCGTGCCCGAAGCGCCGGTCCTGATTCGCGCCGCCGAGCCCTTCGACCTCGACACCGGGCGCGCGGTGGCCGATCCTGCGCTCGACCTCGCCTACCCGATGAAAGGTCCCTTCGCGGCCGAGCATATCGAGGATGGCAATGCGGCGCACACCGCGATGGAACTGGCGCGGCTTGCCGGTATCCTGCCCGCCTTCCTCGTCGCGCCGAATCAGGATGGCGAGGCGCAGGACGTTTCCAGTGCCGACCTCGCCGCGTGGAAAGACACCGCGCACCTCGCGATAGCCTCGCGAGCGAAGCTGCCCGTCGAGGCGGCGGAGAATGCCGAGATCGTCGCCTTCCGCGCGCTCGACGACTTGCGTGAGCACGTCGCGCTCGTCATCGGCACGCAGGACGGCGACCGGCCGCCGCTGGTGCGCCTCCATTCCGAATGCCTGACCGGCGACATTCTCGGCAGCCTCAAGTGCGACTGCGGGCCGCAACTGAACGCGGCGCTGCGGGCAATGTCGGCGGAGGCCGGAGAGGGGGGCTGGGGCGTGCTGCTGTACTTGCGGCAGGAGGGGCGCGGCATCGGCCTCGTCAACAAGCTGCGTGCCTATGCGCTGCAGGATGCGGGCTACGACACGGTGGACGCCAACAACCGTCTCGGTCTGCCGACCGAGGCGCGCGATTTCCCGGTGGCGGCGCGGATGCTGGACCTGCTGGGGGTGCGGGCGATCCGGCTGATGACCAACAACCCGGCCAAGGTCGCGGCGCTGAAAGGCGTCGGTGTCGAGGTAGTCGAGCGGGTGCCGCACCAGTTGCCGCCCAACCCGCACAACGCGCGCTATCTCGAAACCAAGCGCGACCGGACGGGGCATATTCTCTGACCCTTCGACAAGCTCAGGGTGAGCGAGTTTGCGCTATACTCCCAGTCCCGCTCAGGCTGAGCTTGTCGAAGCCCCATCGGCAAAGCGCCGCGTTCACGATTGGCGTCCGGCCTCAAGCACCCTATCTACGGTCCGATGCCTGAACTTCCTGAAGTCGAAACCACCGTGCGCGGCCTCGAGCGCTTCCTCGACGGTGAGCGAATCGCGCGCGTCACGCTCAACCGTGCGGACCTGCGCCGTCCGTTCCCGCCCGATCTGGTGCAGGTACTGACCGGCGCGCGGGTTACCGGTATGGGGCGGCGGGCCAAGTACGGGCTGATCCATACCGACCGCGAACAGACCATGGTGTTCCACCTCGGCATGTCTGGTCGCTGGCGGATCGAGCCGGAGACGCCTGACAAGCACGACCACCTCGTGCTGGAGACGGGCTCCGGTCACGTATTGGCGCTCAACGATGCGCGGCGCTTCGGTTCGGTCGATCTGGCTCCGACCGCGACGCTCGACGCCTGGGGCGCGTTCGCTTCGCTCGGGCCGGAGCCGCTGGGCGAGGGCCTGACTCCGGCGCATCTGCGCGCGGCCTTCGCGGGGCGAATCGCGCCGATCAAGCAGATGCTGCTCGACCAGACCATCGTGGCGGGGCTCGGCAACATCTACGTGTGCGAGGCGCTGTTCCGTGCCGGGATACGGCCGGACAAGGAGGCGGGGCGCGTCAGCCTGCCCGCGCTGGCCCGGCTGGTGCCCGCGATCAAGCAGGTGCTGGGCGAATCGATCGCGGCGGGCGGCTCGACCATCAAGGACTACGCGCAGCCGAACGGCGAACTCGGCTACTTCGCGGCGTCGTGGCAGGTCTATGGGCGTGAGGGCGATCCTTGCGGTTGCGGCGCGCCGGTCCTGCGCTTCGTGCAGGGCGGGCGGAGCACCTTCTGGTGCCGGCGCTGCCAGCGGTAGCGCCGCACCGGAATGTACTATGGCCGCGCGGCGTCTGAGCGTGGCCGCTTGCGGCCACGAACGCCAGAAACAGGCGGTTTCGCGCCGCCGCCTCGGCTTGACGGAACCCCGCCCGAACTGTAAGGGGCGCGCTTTCCGGCGAGTCCGTTCGCCGAATAGATTCGTTAGGCAATTGGGGCCGCTCACCGTGTTGGCCGCCCAGACAGAGGAATATCGATGGCCAATACGCCGCAAGCTCGCAAGCGCATCCGTCGCAACGATCGCCGTGCAGAGATCAACACCAACCGCGTGAGCCGCATCCGCACCTTCCTGAAGAAGGTCGAAGGCGCCCTGGCCGGTGGCGACAAGGACGCGGCTGTTGCCGCCCTCAAGGAAGCGCAGCCCGAGCTGGCTCGCGGCGTTGCACGCGGCGTGCTCCACAAGAACACCGCAGCGCGCAAGATGTCGCGTCTGACGAAGCGCGTCGCCGCTCTCTGATTCGAGCCACCCTCTCCGATTCGAGAGGGTGATTCGCCGACTGGGATAGGTTGCTAGCTACCTGTCTCAGGACGAAACAAGAACGGAGCCGGGGTCGCCTGACCTCGGCTCCGTTCTCGTTTTTGCGGCATCGCAACATGGGGCAAAGCAAAGCCCCGGAAACACTGCGATTCGGAGTGCTGCAATGCGCAACGCGCTGATTTTTAAGCGTATTACAGTTTGGCTACGGATTTTAGGCACTCCCACGTGAGTCAACCTTCATAATTTTTTTTATTTGGGGATCGCCGTCTTGCCTGCGCTGCAAACCGGTTCCTAAAAGGGTCCCCGGCCGTTGCGGAACGGGCCGGGGATACAGCGATTCACAGTGGAACAACCGCCGCGGACAAGCGTTCGCGGTGAGGGGAAGTTTTTACTTTGGATGCGCTGGTCGCTCTGTTTCGCGTCACCGGCGGGATCACGCCAACACACGCGAACAAGGGGGTTCGAAACGATGTCGAATACATCAGCAGGACACCCCTCGGTGAATCCCCCAGTGACCGCGATGGTCGAAGGTACGAACTTGAATAGGAAGTCGAAGGCGGTGCGAGTGGCGATGGAAGAGGATCAGGAAGCCGTAAACCTGGCGGCGGACTGGGCGGACATCAGCCAGGGCCTGCGCAAGGATCTTGGGCATCAGGCTCACAGCCAGTGGATCAAGCCGATCCAGCCGGGCAACTGGTGCAAGGAAACCGGTACGCTCGATCTGTATCTGCCGACGGAGTTCTCGGCGAACTGGGTCAACGACCGCTTTGCCGATCGTCTGTCGCTGGCATGGAAGATCGCGCGGCCCGACGTGCGTCACGTGCGCATCCTCGTGCATCCCGGCCGTCGCCAGCTGCCCGAACTGCGTCTGGGTGGCGGTGGTGGCCGTCCCGCCAGCGCACCGGCCAACGATTCGGCCGCCGGCGTCGCGGACCCGCTGTCGGTTGCGCTTGCAGGCGAATCGTTCGCCTCGCTCGGCCAGGGTCCTGCAGGCATCGACGCTTCGCAGACCTTCACCAGCTTCGTCACCGGCACCTCCAACGTGCTGGCCTGCAACGCCGCGCAGCGCATGGCCGCTACCGAGCAGCCGCAGTTCTCGCCGCTCTACCTCAAGGCCGCTACGGGTCAGGGCAAGACGCACCTTCTGCACGCGATCGGTCACGCCTATCTTGCAGCGCACCCCCATGCGCGAATCTTCTACTGCTCGGCCGAGCGTTTCATGGTCGAGTTCGTGCAGGCGCTGCGCCAGAACCAGATGATCGAATTCAAGTCGCGCCTGCGCGGCTTCGACCTGCTGCTGGTCGACGACATCCAGTTCATCATCGGCAAGGCATCGGCGCAGGAAGAACTGCTCTACACGATCGATGCGCTGCTGCAGGAAGGCAAGCGTCTGGTCTTCGCCGCCGACCGTGCGCCCCAGGCGCTCGACGGCGTCGAGCCGCGCCTGCTCTCGCGCCTGTCGATGGGCCTCGTTGCCGACATCCAGCCCGCCGACATCGAACTGCGCCGCTCGATCCTCGAGAATCGCCTCGGCCGCTTCGCCTCGGTCGAAGTGCCTGCCGACGTCATCGAGTTCCTGGCGCGGACCATCAATCGCAACGTGCGTGAACTGGTCGGCGGCCTCAACAAGCTGATCGCCTATGCGCAGCTGACCGGGCAGGCGGTTTCGCTCCAGCTCGCCGAAGAGCAGCTGACCGACATCCTCTCGGCCAACCGCCGCCGGATCACCATCGACGAGATCCAGCGCACGGTCTGCCAGTTCTACCGCATCGACCGCACCGAGATGAGCAGCAAGCGCCGCGCGCGCGCCGTCGTGCGCCCGCGTCAGGTGGCGATGTACCTCGCCAAGGTGCTGACGCCGCGTTCCTATCCGGAGATCGGCCGCAAGTTCGGTGGCCGCGATCACTCGACGGTGATCCATGCGGTGCGCCTGATCGAGGAATTGCGCACGCGCGATGCCGACATGGACGGCGACGTACGCTCGCTGCTGCGCCAGCTCGAAAGCTGAGGCTTGTCCCGGCGCCATGCCGGGATATGAACGCCTTTGCACGGACTTGTCCGCGCATTTGTCCACAGGGGCCGAGGACGTGTTCCTCGGCCTTTTCGTTTGGGCGCCGTCAAAGGTTAACCGCCCGTTTCATCACGTAATTTAACGTTTGCATAAGATTCGGCTCCGTAAGCGGGAGGCGGCGCAATCGCGTTTCATTCTCAGCTTCAGCAGAAGAGGCATTCCCCCCATGCGCTTCTACCAGGCCACGACTTTCCTGTTCCCCCGCAGTTATGAGCGGCGGCTTCTTTTCGTATGCTTCGGCGCCGTTCACGTGCCTCTGATCGCCTGCATCGTGCTGCAGGCGACGACCGGGCATTGGCAACTCGATACCCTGCTCACGCTCCTCGTCGCCACGTTGGTGGGCACGGGCCTGGGGCTTGCGGCAATTCATGCGCTGCTCGCCCCGATCGCGCAGGCGACGACGATGCTCCAGTCGATCCAGATGGGCGAGCGGATCCCGCTGATCCCGCAAGGCGCGGACGATCTCGTTGGCCGCCTGCTGACCGGGGTGACCACGGCTGCGCATGAAAACGCGGCGCGCATCGAGCGCCTTGTCGATGCGGCCGAGCGTGATCCGCTGACCGGCATCCGCAACCGCCGCGGGTTCCTTGATTCGGCCAAGCAGATACTGCGCGGGCGCTCCAATGCAGTGCTGGCGCTGATCGACATCGATCATTTCAAGCGCATCAACGACGAGTGCGGCCACGATGTCGGCGACCTCGTGCTCAAGGCGCTGGCCCGCCGCATCGAGGACCACGTGCGCCGCAGCGATGTCGCCGCGCGCTGGGGCGGCGAGGAATTCGCCGTGCTCCTGCCCGACACCACGCTCGACGAGGCGCGCCTCGTCATGGAGAGGCTGCGGGCGACGGTCGCGCTCGATACCAATCTGGGCGTCGAGGATCGCGCCGTGACGTTCTCCTGCGGGCTGGCGTCGGTGCGGGACTTCGCGCTGCTGGAAGATGCCACGAAGCATGCGGACGCGGCGCTCTATGCGGCCAAGCACGGCGGGCGCAACCGCGTCCACGTGCTCAGGCCCTGACCCTTTTGCCGCCGGCGCAATCTGCTTCACCGTCCTGCCCGTATGATGTAGGCGCTTGGACATGATTCCCGCCACGTTCTCGCAGGCCCTGCTTCGCGGCCTTCGCAGCCGTTGCCCGCGTTGCGGCGAGGGCAGTCTGTTTTACAAGTGGCTCAAGCCGCGCGAGCGTTGCCCGGTCTGCACCATGGACCTCACGCCGCAACGTGCGGACGACTTTCCGGCATACATCTCCATGATCGTCACCGGCCACCTGATGGCGCCGCTGATCATAGCGCTTTCGGTGGACTACGACCTGGGGCCAATGGCGATGTTCGCGATCCTGGTGCCGCTGGCCATCGCGATGATGATCGGCATGCTCCAGCCCGCCAAGGGCGGCGTCATCGCGGTGCAGTGGTGGTTCGGCATGCACGGGTTCGTGAAGGAGCGGCTTGTGGAAGCGGCCGTGCCTGAAGCGCCCGGAGACGAACAGGCGAAATGACGCTCACCGCCGATCGTCTCGGCCGCTTCGCGCGGCATATCGTCCTGCCCGAAGTCGGCGGGGCCGGACAGGTCGCGCTGAGCGAGGCGCATGTGGTGCTGGTCGGCTGCGGCGGGATTGGCAGTCCTGTCCTGCAGTATCTCGCCGCAGCCGGCATAGGCCGTCTCACGCTGGTCGATGATGACGTGGTCGACGTCAGCAACTTGCAGCGCCAGACGATTTATACGCCATCGGATATCGGCAGGCCCAAGGCGGAAGCGGCGGCCGAATGGGTGCGGCGTTTTGATCTTGGCCTGAAGGTCGATCCCGTCGTTGCGCGGCTGGGGGATGACAACACGCGTGACGTCCTTTCCGGCGCGGACCTCGTACTGGACGGCTGTGACAACTTCGCGACTCGGCTCCTCGTGTCAGATACGTGCGTAAAATTGGGCATTCCGTTGACGACGGCGGCGATCGGGCGGTTCCAGGGGCAGGTCGCGAACTTCGCAGGTCATTTGCCGGGGTACGCCTGCTACCGTTGTTTCGTGGGCGATGCCTTCGACGCGGTGGACTGCGATACCTGCGCCGCCGACGGCGTGCTCGGGGCGATGGTCGGCATGGTCGGCACCTTCGCGTCGATGCACGCGATGCGGGTGCTGCTGGCGGGACACACGGTGCTTGGGGAGCCTCAGTTCGGGACCTTGCATCTGATCGACGGGCTGGCACCGTCGATGCGGCCGCTCAGGATCGCCAAGGATCCGGCATGCCGGGGCTGTAATGCGCATGGGGCTTCGACAAGCTGTGCTTGACCCTTCGACAAGCTCAGGGTGAGCGGAGGTAGTGCAAGTTTCCCAATTCCGCTCAGGCTGAGCCTGTCGAAGCCCCGTGCGGCAGGGCGCCTTACCGTGACAGAACCTCCTCCACCCACGCAGGCACCAGTGCGCTTGCCGGTCCATGCCGCGCCTCGTCGAACCATCCGGTGCCTTGCGAGGGTTCGAGATTGAGTTCCAGCGTCTCGACGCCCAGTTCCCGCGCGTTGCGCACGAAGCCCGCCGCCGGATAGACCGCGCCGGACGTCCCGATCGAGACGAACAGGTCCGCCTCTTCCAGCGCCGCGAATATCTCGTCCATGCGATAGGGCATTTCCCCGAACCATACGATGTCCGGCCGCAGCGCCGCTTCTCCGCATTCGGGGCAGGCGGGGCGGTCGATCAGTGGGCCGGTCCAGCGCGGGCGTTCGTCGCAGGCCATGCACCAGGCGTTCAGGTGCTCGCCGTGCATATGGAGCACGCGTTTCGCTCCGGCGCGTTCGTGCAGGTCGTCCACGTTTTGAGTGACGATCAGCAGGTCGCCTTCCCATTCCGCGTCCAGCTTTGCCAGCGCGCGGTGGGCAGCGTTGGGCTGCTTGGTCTGGATCGCTTCGCGGCGCATGTCGTAGAAGCGCAGGACGAGGTCGGGGTCGCGCGCGAAGGCCTCGGGCGTGGCGACGTCCTCGACGCGGTGCTGCTCCCAGAGACCGCCGCCGTCGCGGAAGGTGTCGATGCCGCTCTCGGCCGAAACGCCCGCGCCGGTGAGAATGACGATGTTGCGGATGCTGCTCATGGCTCACCTTAGCGTGCGCGCGGCGCTTGTCGAACCGGCGCGTTTGCGCCATGCGGCCGTGACAGGACTTTACGCCCGGACGGAGACAGCAGCGTGGCACGAATCGGAATCATCGGCAGCCAGGGGCGCATGGGGCAGGCGATCGCGGCCGCCATTGCCGATGCGGGCGAGGATCTGGCGGGCGGCGTCGACAAGGACGGTGACACCTCGGCCGTCGCAGCCAATGCCGACATCCTGATCGATTTCTCCAGTCCCTCGGCGCTCGAAGGCAACCTCGATGCCGCCATCGCCGCCAAGCTGCCGATCGTCATCGGCACCACCGGGCTGGAGGAGCGCCACCACTGGCTGATCGATTCGGCGGCCGAGCACATTCCCGTCCTGCAGACCGGCAACACCTCGCTCGGCGTCACGCTGCTCGCGCATCTGGTGCGCGAGGCGGCGACGCGGCTGGGAGAGGACTGGGACATAGAGATCGTCGAGACGCATCACCGCATGAAGGTGGACGCTCCCTCCGGCACCGCGCTGCTTCTGGGTGAGGCAGCCGCCGACGGACGCGGCGTCGGGCTGGCGAACAGCGCGGTACGTGGCCGCGACGGCATCACCGGCAAGCGCGAGGCGGGCACCATCGGTTTCGCGGCCCTGCGCGGCGGCACCGTCGCGGGCGACCACACCGTCCATTTTCTTGCCGACAACGAGCGTCTCTCGCTCTCGCACCTCGCCGAGAACCGGGGCATCTTCGCGCGTGGAGCGGTGAAGGCGGCGCAGTGGCTGCTGGCGCAGGGGCCGGGCCGCTACACGATGCCGCAGGTGCTGGGCCTTTGAAGAAGGCGGACGTCTTCGAGTTCTTCCGCCGTCTGGCGGAGGCCAATCCCTCGCCCGAGACGGAGCTGGAATTCGGCAACACCTATCAGTTGCTCGTCGCCGTCACGCTCTCGGCGCAGGCGACCGACGTGGGCGTCAACAAGGCGACGCGTGCGCTGTTCGAGTATGTGAAGACGCCGCAGCAGATGGTGGACCTCGGTGAAGAGGGGCTGAAGGAGCACATCAAGACCATCGGCCTGTTCAACACCAAGGCCAAGAACGTCATCGCCCTTTCGCAGATTCTGGTGGACCGGCACGGCGGCGAGGTTCCGGCGGATCGCGACGCCATGGTCGAGCTGCCCGGCGTCGGCCGCAAGACTGCCAACGTGGTGATGAACTGCGCCTTCGGGGCCGAGACCTTCGCGGTCGATACCCATATCTTCCGCGTCGGCAACCGCACGGGGCTCGCCAAGGGCAAGACGCCGCTGGCGGTGGAGAAGCAGCTCGAGAAGAAGGTGCCGCAGCCATTCCGGGTCGGCGCGCATCACTGGCTGATCCTTCACGGCCGCTACATCTGCAAGGCGCGCACGCCCGAGTGCTGGCGATGCCCTGAGGTGGACTTGTGCGCCTTCAAGGACAAGGTGCTCGACCGGGGTGCGAGGAAGGCTGCGGCCTGAGGCCTACGTCCTCTTGACGAAGGCGGCATTCGGGGAGCCAATGGGGCTTGCCGGACGTTCGCCCAGCGAGAGGATGAGCCGATGAGAACTCCCGTTGCCCTGCTGCTTGCCACCGTTGCCCTCGCCGCCTGTTCGCAGGAAGGTCCGGGTGAGACGCTGCCTCCCGAACCTGCCGCAGAGGCGACTGGGGCCGCCGTCGATTGCCTGTCGGTGACGCGTTTCAATACCACCCGCATTCGCGACGATCACACGATCGACTTCATCGGCGGTGCGGGCGGGCAAGTCTGGCGGGTGACGCTGCCCAACCGGTGCAGCGGGCTAAAGTCGGCGGGCACGTTTACGTATGAGACGTCGCTCTCGCAGCTGTGCCGACAGGACATCATCTATCCGCTGCAACAGATCGGCAACCAGTGGCAGCGCATGGGCGGCTGCGGCATGGGACCGTTCGTGCCGGTGAAGCTGGCGAAGTAGCGGGGCTTTTCGATCAGCGGATGACCGAGGGGGCTTCGACAAGCTCAGCCTGAGCGGGATTTAAAGACCTGCTCTCAAAACCGCTCAGGCTGAGCCTGTCGAAGCCCCCTCGGCCTATCCTTACCCCTCGTACTGCTCGGGATCGATGTTGAGCCCGCGCCGCCCGTCGGCGACGGTGTGCGAGGGTGAGTGCAGCACTTCCGCATCGGGGTCCATCAGCGGCTGCAGCATGCCTTCCGAGCGGGTGATCACCGCCGTCGCCACTGCGTTGCCCACCACGTTGGTGGCCGAGCGGCCCATGTCGAGGAAAGTGTCCACGCCCAGCAGCAGCGCGATGCCTTCGACCGGCAGGCCGAACTGCGTCAGCGTCGCGGCGATCACCACGAGGCTGGCGCGCGGCACGCCGGCGATGCCCTTGGAACTGACCATCAGCGTCAGCAGCATCAGGATCTGCGTCATAATCGGCACATGGATGCCGTAAGCCTGGGCGATGAACATCGACGCGAAGGTCATGTAGATCATCGAGCCGTCGAGGTTGAAGCTGTAGCCCAGCGGCAGGATGAAGCCCGAGATGCGGCGCGGCACGCCGAAGCGGTCGAGCTGCTCGAACAACTTGGGCAGGCTCGCTTCTGAGGAGGCAGTCGAGAACGAGAGCAGCAGCGGCTCGCGGATATAGCGGAACAGCGTGACCACGCGCTTGCCCAGGAACAGGCCGCCCGCGCAGAACAGCAGCACCCACAGGAGAGCCATCGCAAGGTAGAACTCGCTGACCAGCACACCGTAGGTCACGATGATGCCGAGGCCCTGCGTGCCGATGACGGCGGCGATCGCGCCGAACACCGCGAAGGGCGCAAAGCGCATGACGTAGCCGGTGATCTGCAGCATCAGTTCGGACAGCGCTTCGGTGGCGCGCACGATCGGCGCGCCGCGCTCCCCGATGGCGGTGAGGCCGACGCCGACGAAGACCGAGAAGACCAGGATCTGCAGGATGTTGTTCTCGGCCATCGCCGCCAATGGGCTGGCCGGGAAGATCTCGAGGATGAAGTGGCGCAGCGTCAGCTCGCCCATCTCGAGGTCCCCCACGTCGGCGCTGCTTTCGAGGCCGACACCGACGCCGGGCTGGAACAGGTTGACGAGGATCAGGCCGAGGCTGAGCGAGACGAGGCTGGCGGTGATGAACCAGCCCAGCGCCTTGCCGCCGATGCGGCCGAGCGCGGCGCTGTCGCCCATGCCCGCGATGCCGGTCACGATCGTCGCGAAGACCAGCGGCGCGAGGATCATCTTGATCAGCTTGAGGAACACGTCGGGCAGCAGCCGGAAATAATCGGCCCACTGCTTGAGGTGCGGATCGTCCGCCGGAAGGCTCGCGTGGAGCATGTAGCCCGCGGCGATGCCGAGGACCATGCCGATGAGAATGTAGAGCGTCAGGCGCCTGCCCATTGCGAACCCCTTGTTAATGGTGGCGTCGTGAAAGCGCCGGAGCCTATCAGTGTGGCCGGTGCGGTCAATGACGGGGGCGAGGTTTCACCCGGTTGCAAGACGCAGGGCCTTGCGTTTCGGCCCGCTCGCCTCCGAAACAAATCCCCCGTCAGCCCGCCAGAGCGGCCAGCGTCACCTGCTCGTAGATGCGGGCGAGGGCCTCGAGGTCGGCCACGGCCACGGCTTCGTCGCGCTTGTGCATCGTCGCGTTGCACAGACCGAACTCGATCACCGGCGAGAGATCCTTGAGGAACCGCGCGTCCGAAGTGCCGCCGCTGGTCGAGAGTTCGGGCTCTACCCCGGTCTCGGCGCGGATCGCTTCGGCCAGCATGGCGGAGAACGCGCCGGGCTGCGTCAGGAACGCCTCGCCCGAGATCACGGGGCGGGCGGTGCCGCCGTGCCGCTGCGCGATCTCGGCGACGCGCGCGGCAAGGCCCTCGCCGGTGTGCAGGTCGTTGAAACGGATCGAGATGCGCGCCGAAGCCTTCGCCGGGATCACGTTGGTGGCCGGGTTGCCGCAGGAAACGTCGGTGACTTCGAGGTTGCTCGCCTGGAACCAGTCGGTGCCCTCGTCGAGCACGATGGCGTCGAGTTCGGCGAGCATCGCCACCAGCTTGGTGATCGGATTGTCGGCGAGGTGCGGGTAGGCGACGTGGCCCTGCACGCCCTCGACTTCCAGCCAGATGTTGACGGAACCGCGACGGCCGACCTTCATCATGTCGCCGAGGCGGTTCACCGAGGTCGGCTCGCCGACGAGGCAAAGGTCGGGAATCTCGCCCTTTTCGCGCATCAGGTCGATGAGGGCGAGGGTGCCGAAGCGCGCCGGGCCTTCCTCGTCGCCGGTGATGATGAAGCTGACAGTGCCGGTTTCAGGCGGGATATGCGTGACGGCCGCGACCATGGCCGCGATCGAGCCCTTCATGTCCACGGCGCCGCGCCCGTACAGCAGTTCCTGCCCCTCGGGACCGCGCCTCTCGGGCAGGAACGGCGCGCTGGTCCAGCCTTCGCCCGGCGGCACCACGTCGAGGTGGCCGGCGAAGGCGAAGTGGCGCGAACCCTCGGGGCCGCGACGGATCGCGAAGAGATTCTCGACCGGGCCGTCCGGCGCTTCTCCCGCGATGAAGCGGGTGACCTCGAAGCCGAGCGGCGCCAGCTGGTTTTCCAGGCAGTCGAACACCATGCCGGTGGCCGGGGTAACGCTGGGGCAGGCGATCAGCGCCTCGGCGAGATCGGCGACGGTTGCGGCGAGAGGAGCGGTCTGGGACATAGGGGCAGCGCCATCGCATAATAGGCGCACCATGACCATAGGAGACCGTCCATGCCCCGGCTCGACATCGAGGCCATCCCGCAGGCCAACCGCACCGGCTATCCGGCGCCTTTCGACGCGGCGGTGGAGGGCCGCTGGTGGCGGCGCCTCGCTCCTGCCGGCGGACTGACGCAGATGGGCGCGAGCCATGTGGTGCTGAAGCCGGGCGCCTGGTCCAGCCAGCGCCACTGGCACGACGACGAGGACGAATTGCTGGT
This sequence comes from Novosphingobium sp. HR1a, assembly GCF_015594425.1. Taxonomy (NCBI): domain Bacteria; kingdom Pseudomonadati; phylum Pseudomonadota; class Alphaproteobacteria; order Sphingomonadales; family Sphingomonadaceae; genus Novosphingobium; species Novosphingobium sp. HR1a. Next base: position 66,077 of record NZ_JABXWS010000049.1, on the reverse strand, counting down.
CATGCTCTCGGGCGAGGCGGTGCTGGTGGAAGACGGCGGGCGCACGCTGCTGCGCGCGGGCGACGTCTGCGCCTGGGCGAAAGGCGTGCGCGACGGGCACCACCTCGTGAACGAAAGCGAGGCCGACTGCACCTTCATCGCGATCAGTGCGGGCGATCCGAACGGCAGCGGCGCCTATTCGGACATCGACATGAAGTTCGACGGCGAGGGCTACTTCCACAAGGACGGCGCCCCGTACTGATTGGTCGTCGTCCCGGACCTGATCCGGGACGACGGACTCACTGGAATTTGGCCTCGTTCCGCCCCATATCGGCGCCAAAGGAGAGCCTCCCCGATGACCGACAAGATGCACCTCACCGACGAAGAATGGCGCGAGCGCCTGAGCCCAGAGCAGTACTATGTGCTGCGTCAGGCAGGCACCGAGCGGGCCTTCACCGGCAAATACGACGGCAACAAGCAGCAAGGGCTCTATACTTGCGCGGGCTGCGGTGCGCCGCTGTTCGAATCCGATGACAAGTTCAATTCGGGCTGCGGCTGGCCGAGCTACACCGCGCCGGTGGACGAAGCCGCGATCGACGAGCACCGCGATACCTCGCACGGGATGATCCGCACCGAAGTGACTTGTGCGAAGTGTGAAGGACACCTCGGCCACGTGTTCCCGGATGGCCCGGCGCCGACGGGGCTGCGGTACTGCATCAACAGCGCCTCGCTGGACTTCGAGCCGAAGTGATCGGTTCCTCCCCGAGCTAGTCTCGGGGAGGTGGCAGCGCGTCAGCGCTGACGGAGGGGGAAATGCCTCGCCTCTTCCCCTCCACCACCGCTTCGCGGCGGTCCCCCTCCCCGAGACAAGCTCGGGGAGGAAGTTCTTGCTCTGCCCTTTCCCCCGCACCCGTGTTCACCTCGGGTTACAAATCGCCATGCAAAGTGTAGGAGCGACCCGACACATCCGTCCTTATTGGGGTTTGCATCCTACCCATGGCCAAGAATTCCGGCCGCAGCCGCGCACCCCGCGGCGCATCGTCGCAAGCTGAAAGCAAGCCGCTCTGGCGCCGCATCCTGCGCGGCGTGTTCGTATGGGGCGGCGCGCTGGCGCTGCTCGGCGCGATCTTCCTGGGCACCGCCGTGTTCTTCACGATGCGCGAACTGCCCGACTATTCGGCGCTGAAGAGCAGCCAGAACGGCCAGATGATCGTCGTGCGCGCGCGCGACGGGCGCGAACTCGTCTCGCTCGGGCCGAGCTACGGCAAGTGGATGCCCTATGACGAGATCCCCGCGATCATGCGTGATGCCATCGTCTCGGTCGAGGATCGCCGCTTCCGCGAGCATCCCGGCGTCGATGTGATCGGTCTGGCCCGCGCGGTCTACATGTCGATCACCACCGACAGCCGCGCCAAGGCGACCTCGACGCTGACGCAGCAGCTGGCGCGCAACATCTTCCTCACCAACACCCGATCGTGGAACCGCAAGGCGCGAGAGATGGTGCTGGCGCTGGCGCTCGAGAGGAAGTTCACCAAGGACCAGATCCTCGAACTGTACCTCAACAAGGTCTACTTCGGCGGCGGCGCCTATGGCATTGACGCGGCGAGCCGCAAGTTCTTCGGCCACCCGGCCACCGAACTTTCGACCGCCGAATCGGCGATCATCGCCGGACTGGTGAAGGCTCCGTCGAACTACTCGCCGACCGCCGACGTCGAGGCTGCCAAGGGGCGCGGCAAGGTCGTGCTCGGCCTGATGGCGCGCGAAGGCGTGATCTCGCAGGCGGAGGCCGACAGCGTCGATTTCTCGGACGTGCAGGTCGCCAAGGAAAAAGGCCAGAACTCGGTCCGCTATTTCACCGACTGGGCGCTGCCGCAGCTCGACATGTTGCTCCCTGAGAACAACGAGCCGATCGAGGTGTGGACCACGCTCGACCCGGCGATGCAGGACGCGGCGACCAAGTCGATCGACGCCAACGTGCCCAAGGGGGCGCAGGGCGCGCTCGTCAGTCTCGACAAGGATGGCGCGGTGCTGGCGATGGTCGGGGGCACGGATTACGTGAACTCGAACTACAACCGCGCCACTTCGGCGCTGCGCCAGCCGGGTTCGTCGTGGAAGCTGTTCGTCTACCTTGCCGCGCTGGAGGCGGGCTACACCCCCGACGACCGCGTCGTGGACGAGCCGGTGACGATCCAGGGCTGGAGCCCGCAGAACGACGGCCGCAACTTCGCCGGCCAGATCGACGTGCGCACCGCCTTCGCCTATTCCAAGAACACCGTCGCCGCGCAGCTGGGCAACGAGGTCGGCTTCGGCACCGTCGCCAGCATGGCCAAGCGCTTCGGCATCACCACCAATATCAACACCAAGCCGGCGATGGTGCTGGGGACCTCCGAAGTGCGCGTGATCGACATGACACGCGCTTTCGCGGCGGTCTCGGCGGGCGGCACTTCGGTGGAGCCTTACGGCATCACCAAGGTCACCACGACTTCGGGCGAGCTGCTCTACGAGCACAAGTCGGTGCAGGGTCAGGTGCTGGTGCCGCATTACGTGGCGGCTGGCATTACCGACCTGCTGCAGACCGCCGTGGCGATCGGCACGGGCCGCGCCGCGCAGATCGGGCGGCCGGTGGCGGGCAAGACCGGCACCACCAGCTCGAACAAGGACGGCTGGTTCCTCGGCTTCTCCAGCGGCATCACCACCGGCGTGTGGATGGGCCGTGACGATGCCAAGCGGGTTGCGGGGCTCTCCGGCGGCCATGCTCCGGCGCGGGCGTTCTCGGACTATATGAAGGTCGCCGTCGCCAAGCGCCCGGTCGAGCAGTTCGACACCGAACTCAAGCTGCCCGAATGGCAGCTGGAGCCCGATGACGAGCAGATGCAGGGCAACCCTGACGACTATTATTACACCGACGAGAATGGCAACCTCGTCCACCCTGACGGCGCCACGCCGGACCAGCCGCCTTATGGAGGGGTTCCGAACGGGCAGGCGCCGAACGGCGGCGTGGTTCCGCCGGACTACGGGCCGCAGGGTGCGCAGGCCGGGCCGCCGCCCGCTGCGGGCAACGACTTCCTCGACCGCGCCACCGGGCGCGAGCGGGAAGATCCGGGCCTGCGTCCGGGGCAGGGCACCGGGGCCTATCCGGGGGCGCGTCCCACGCCGGTCCCGCGCGTGATGCCGACGCCGCGTCCTACGCCGACCCGGATACCCGGTACAACGCAGCCCTGACCGCCGCGTCGTTTCAAGCCAAACCGCGTCATCCCAGCGAAGGCTGGGACCGCTCGCCTATTACTGCCAACTATCGTTAGGGCGCCCTGCCGGTGGTTGGGTTTTACGCGGCCAGCGGTCCCAGCCTTCGCTGGGATGACGTTGGCCCATCTCCCACACACGAAAAGGCCCGCCGGATCGCTCCGGCGGGCCTTTTCCATTTACGCCTCGGCGCGTCGTGTCAGCGCAGGCGCACCGGCACGAAAGTCGCCTGCTGGCCACGCGGCTGGACGCGCAGGAGGAGGGCCGAGCGGCCTTCCGCCTTGGCGGCGTTGATCGCTGCGGTCAGGTCCGCTGCGGTCGTCACCGGACGGCCGTTGGCCTGCAGGATGATGAAGCCGCGCTGGAAGCCCTTCTGGCCCGCGTCCGAGTTCGGATCGACCGCGACGATGACCACGCCCTTGGTGCCGTCGGCCGCGCCGAGCTGGCGGGCGATGGTGGCCGTCAGCGGGGTCACGGTCAGGCCCAGCGAGTTCTCGATCACGCCCTTTTCCTGCTTCTGGGGCGGATTGTTGAACGCATCGCCGTCTTCGTCGCCATCGGGCGTGAAGGACTGCGAAAGCTCGTCCTCGCTCGGGCGCTTGGCGACCGTGGCGGTCAGCGTCTGGCGCTTGCCGCCGCGGATCACCTCGACCGGGATGCGTGCGCCCGGCTTGGTGTTGGCGACGATGTAGGACAGCGTCTGGTCCTTGGTGACTTCCTTGCCGTCGACCGTGACGACGACGTCGCCCGCCTGCATGCCGGACTTGGCCGCCGGACCGTCAGGCTCGACCATCTGGATGAACTCGCCCTTGTTGTGAGCGATGCCCAGCGAATCGGCGATGTCCTCGGTCACCGGCTGGATGCGCACGCCAAGATAGCCGCGCTCGATCGCCTCGCCCTTGATGAGCTTCTGGACGAGCGGGGCCGCGATCTCCGCCGGAATGGCGAAGCCGATGCCGACGCTGCCGCCCGTGGGCGAGAAGATCGCGTTGTTGATGCCGATCACCTGCCCGTTCATGTCGAACATGGGGCCGCCCGAGTTGCCCCGGTTGATCGCCGCGTCGGTCTGCAGGTAGCGGTCATAGGCGCCGCCGCTCTGGGTGGAGCGGTAGACGGCCGAGACGATGCCCGAGGTCACCGTGCCGCCGAGGCCGAACGGGTTGCCGATCGCGATGATCCAGTCGCCCACGCGCGCCTTGCGGCTGTCACCGAACTTGACGAACGGCAGGCTCTTGCCCGCGTCGATCTTGAGCACCGCAAGGTCGGATGCGGCGTCCTTGCCGATCAGCTTGGCGGGATACTCGGCGCCGTCGGGCATGGTGACGGTGATCGATTCGACCTGGCCCTTGCCCTCGGCGGTGATGACGTGATTGTTGGTCACGACATAGCCGTCCGCCGAGATGATGAAGCCCGAGCCGAGCGACTGGGCCTCACGCGTCTGGGGCGCGCCGTTACCGCCACCCTGTCCGCCGAACAGCCCCTCGAACGGAGTGCCCGCGAAGGGGTTGGCGCCGCCGCCCGCGACCTGCACCTTCTGGCGGGTCGAGATATTGACGACGGCGGGTTGCAGCTGCGCGGTGAGATCCGCGAAGCTGGCGGGGGCACCGGCACGCGGCACCACCTTCGAAATTTCGCTGGCCTCGTTCTGGGCCACCTGGGCACCTGCGGGGTAGCCGGTGACGAGCGATGCGGTAGCGCCTCCGATGAGGAGCGCTGTGGTCAGTCCATAGGCATATCGCACTGGCTTCACGTCCTTTGATTCCTCCGTTTCGGCGGCTTGCGCCAAGATCCGACTGGTAACCCCGAAGCGGTTTCACGCCCCGCGAGCTTAACCGGATTTGAATGATGCGGAAATCCGCCACTTTTACGAAGTTCCGGCCGCCAACTCCCGATGGGCAACGGCCGAAACCGCTCACGGCTCCCTGAAATGATTCAGATAGGCATTGTCCGGCGAGAGCAGGATGGTCTTGGCGCCGTTCGGGCTGCCGGGCGCGCCCTTGCCGAACGACACCGCGTAGCTCTGCATCGCGCGGTAGAAGTCGTAGAACTGCGCGTCCTTGCCGAAGCTGTCGGCGTAGATTTTCGCGGCCTGGGCCTCGGCTTCGGCGCGGATGATCTGCGCGTCGCGCTGGCCCTGCGCGGCGATCGTCTTAGCCTCTTCCTGGCGGCCCGCTTCCATGCGCACGAAGGCGGCGGCGAGCGCGCCCTCGGGCAGGTCGGCGCGCTTGATCCGCACGTCGACGACCTGCGCGCCGTATTCGGCGGCCTCACGGTCGAGCAGCTTGCGGATGTTCTCCATCGCCGCGCCGCGTTCGGCGGTGAGCAGCGACTGGAAGGTCCGCTTGCCCAGTTCCTGGCGCACGACCGAGGAGAGGATCGGTTCGAGCTGCTGCGTCACCCGCTCGCTGGTGCCGGCGGAGCGGACCATCTTGATCGGATCGACGATGCGGTAGCGGGCATAGGCGTCCACGTTCAGCCGCTGCTGGTCGGTGGAGAGCACCTGCTGTTGCTGCATGTCGACCGAAAGCAGGCGCTTGTCGATGCGGATCACCTGCTCGACCAGCGGGATGCGCCAGTGCACGCCCGCGCCGGTCTGCCCGTAGGCCGCGTTGGCGATATAGGGGTTGTAGACCCGCACCGGGCGGCCGGTCTGGACGACGACCGCCTGCTCGTCCTCGGGAACGACGATGGTGCTCATCATCAATCCGACGACGACGACGCCCGCCGCGATCCACGCGGCCTTGTAGTCATGCCACAGGTTCATCACTGACCTCCCGTGCTGGTCGGTACGCTGACCGAGGTGTCGGGAGCGGGTGCGGCACGGCGCTGCATCTCGGGCAGCGGCAGGACGGTGTTCACGCCCTTTTCGCCGACCACCGTGTCATTGTCGCGCAGGACGCGTTCCATCGTTTCGTAGTACATGCGGCGCTTGGTCACTTCGGGGGCGAGCCTGTATTCCTCGTAGACCTTGTCGAACGAGCTGGCATCGCCCTGGGCGCGGGCGATCACCTGCTGCGCCCAGGCGCGGGCTTCGGAGCGGTCGCGTTCGGCTTCCTGCTGGGCGACGTTGACGTTGTCGAACGCGCCCTTGGTCTTGGCCGGCGGATCGGCCTTCTTGATCTCGACGCCCTGGATGGCGATGCCCGAGCGGTAGAAGTCGAGGATGCGCTGCATGCGCTCGCCCACGTCCTGCTCGACTTGCGCACGGCCTGCACCGGACAGAGCCTGGCCCAGCGAGACTTGCGCGATCGAGGCGCGCATCGCGGCCTCGGCCACTTCCTGTACGGTGCCGTCTGGGTCGGCGAGGCGGAAGGTGTAGTCCTTCAGGCCCTTGATGTTCCAGCGCACGAGGTAGCTGAGATCGACCAGGCTCTTGTCGCTGGTGAGCATCAGCTTCTCGTTCTCGTTGTCGGGCACGGCCACGACCTGGAACGAGCTGACGTCGACGACCTTCACCTGCTCGATCGGCCAGGGGAGGGTCAGGCTCACGCCCGAATCGACGGTGCGCGAATACTGGCCGAGCGTGGTGACCACGCCCTGTTCCTTGGGGCCGAGCATGTGGACGCTGGAGAAACCGAGCACCACCAGCACGGCGGCGCCGATGCCGAGCGGCAGCCACGACTTGCCGTCCGGACGGCGCGGCAGGTTGGGGAAGCCGCCGGGGCCGCGCGGGCCGCCGCCTCCGCCACCGGGGCGCCGCTGGTCGCCGCGCCGAAAGATATCTTCGATGCTGGCCGAGCGGCGGGGCGGGGCGCCCTCTCCGCTGGGGAGCCAGGGATTGCGGGGGCCTTTGCGCTCGGGGGTTTCGGACTGCGGCTCGTCGGGCTGGCTGCCGGATGCGTCTGCGCCGTCGGACCCGTCGCCGTCTCCGCTACCGCCGCCGTCATTGCCGCCGCCGCCCCACGGGCTGTTGCGTCCCGTCATCTGGGAAATTCCCGTTCCGTCCCCCGGCACGCCGCCAGGCGTGTCTGCACCACCGATAGCTGTCATGAGGCTATCTATAAGAACCCCTCGGGCAAATAACAGTGCCTCTCTTGCCCTTTTTCCCCGCGTACGCCACCTGAGCGGCGAGCGCCGGGGTATCCCTCGGCCATGACGGACACGCCGGAAACGAACCGGCAATCTACTGGAGACGACGAGTGAGCAGCGCCGAAGGTCTTGGGGCAGGCACCGAAAGCGACGATCTCAAGGCGCTGCTTCGGCCCGATGCCGCAGCGCGTGTCCAGTCGCTGCGCGCGGCGGACGGCCGCGCGACGCTGGTTCTCGATGCGACCGGCCTCGATGCGGCGGCGCGGGCAGGACTGGAAGCGCATGTGCGCGATGCGCTTGGCGGCAAAGTCGCCGAAGTGCGCGTGGCGATGATGGCGGATAAAACTGAGCCCGCACCACCCAAGGGACCACGCATCATCGCGGTTGGATCGGGCAAGGGCGGCGTCGGCAAATCCACGCTTTCGGCCAATCTCGCGGTGGCGCTGGCCCGGATGGGACGGCGTGTTGGCCTCGTCGATGCGGACATCTACGGCCCCTCGCAGGCGCGTCTGCTCGGCACCGAGGGCCAGCGCGCCACGGCGCACGAAGGCAGGCTGGTCCCCGTCGAGAGCCGCTGGGGCGTCCCGGCGCTGTCGATGGCGCACCTCTCCAATGCCGGGCAGGCGATCGCCTGGCGCGGGCCGAAGATTTCCGGCGCGCTGCTCCAGCTGGTCGAGGGGCACTGGGAAGGCGCCGAAGTGCTCATCGTCGATCTGCCGCCCGGCACCGGCGACGTGCAACTCACCATGCTCCAGCGCTGCAAGCCTGCGGGCGCGGTGATCGTCTCCACCCCGCAGGACCTCGCGCTGATCGACGCGACCCGCGCGGTCGAACTGTTCGAGAAAGGCGGCGTCCCCGTCGTCGGCGTGGTCGAGAACATGGCGGGCTATGCCTGCCCCCACTGCGGCGAAGTCAGCGATCCCTTCGGCTGCGGCGGCGCGGAAGCCTCCGCGAAGGAGATGGACGTGCCCTTCCTCGGCCGCATCCCCCTCGACATCGCAATCCGGCGCGAGGCTGATGCGGGCACGCCCACCGCGGCCGGGACCGGCCCGCAAGCCGAAGCCTTCACCGGGCTCGCCGCGCAAGTCGCGGCCTGGCTGGACGCCAACCCCTGATGGCGGTGAGCCGCCGTAACGTGCTCATCGGAGCGCTGGCAGGCGGCGGGCTCGCGCTCGGCTACATGCTGCGCCCACGCAGCTATCCGCTGCCGCTGCAGCCGCGCGAGGGTGAATTCGCTTTCGATGCGTGGATCAGGATCGGTACGGACGGTGTCGTCACCGTTTCGGTCCCGCAAGTGGAGATGGGGCAGGGCGTCACCACGCTCATTCCGCAGATCGTCGCGCATGAACTCGGCGCGGACTGGCGGCAGGTCGCCGCCGAGCCAGCCCCCGTCAGTGCCCTTTACGCCAACCTCGCGCTGGCGGCGAAGTGGGCTCCGCTCTGGATGCCGCTGCTGCCCTCGCTGGCGGATGAACCGGACGACCTCCTGACCCGCCGCTGGGCCGAGAGCCACGTCTTCGACGTCACCGCTGACGGCACGGAAATCGCCGCCTACGAAGCCGGAGCCCGCGCCGCCGCCGCCTCTGCCCGCGCGATGCTGGCGCAGGCCGCCGCCGCCCGCTGGAGCGTCGCCTGGGAGGAGTGCGAGGTCGCGAACGGCTTCGTCACGCACGAAAACAAGAAGCTGCCTTTCGGCCCGCTGGCCTCCGAGGCTGCCCGCTTTTCCCCGCCCTCGACCCCGCCGCTGCGCCCCGAAGCCATGGCCGAGCGTCCCGGCGAATTCCCGCCCGGCGGGCGCCTCAGCTATCCGCGTCTCGACCTGCCCTCCAAGGTCGATGGCTCGTGGACTTTCGCAGGCGACGTGCGCCTGCCCGACATGGTCTTCGCCGCGATCCGTCACGGGCCGATCGGCAGGAAGACCTTCCTCTCCGACCTCGACGAGAGCGCGGCGAAGGACATGCTCGGCTTCCTGCGCACCGTCCGCAGCCCGGAAGGAGACGCCGCATGGGTCGCCGCCGTCGCCACCGACGGCTGGGCCGCCGAGCAGGCGCTGACCCGCATGGAACCGGGTTTCCGCGTCGCTGCCGGGGCTGAATCCGACGCCGTGGACACCGCGATGGACGAGGCGCTGCACAATGCCGACGCGCACCGCATCCATTCGGCGGGCGACATGGCGCTGGTGAAGGACCGCCTGCCGATCCAGCTCGGCTACGAAGTCTCTCCCGCAATCCACGTCACCATCGAAACCGCCGCTGCGACTGCGTGGCTCCACGACGGCAAGCTGGAACTCTGGGTCGGCACGCAGGCCCCGCAAGCCACGCGCGAGGCTGTCGCGGCGGCACTCGGCATGGCGGTGCGCGACGTCGTGCTCTACCCCGTCGCGATCGGCGGCAGCTTCGACCGCCGCCTTGAATTCGGCCATGCCGTGGAGGCCGCGCTGATCGCCAGGGAGGTGGGCAAGCCCGTCCAGCTCACCTGGTCCCGCCGTGAGGAATTCCGCGCCGGACTGCCCCGTGCGCCGGTCTCGGCGGTCATGGCCGCGCGTCCCGATACCGATGGCCAGATCGCCGGCTGGCGCGCGCGCATCACCGTACCCGCGACCGCGCGCGAGTTCGGCCGCCGCCTGCTGGGCGGCGCCGCGCCTTACGAAGCGCTGGAGTCGGTCGCGCTCGATGCCGATCCGATGGCGCTCGAAGGTGCAGTGCCGCCTTACGCCATTCCCAACTTCGCGATCGACCACGTTCCCGTGCGCGTCGACCTGCCCACCGCCCGGATGCGGGGCAATGCCCACGGCTGGACCGCCTTCTTCAACGAGAGCTTCGTCGATGAACTGGCCCACAAGGCCGGGCGCGAGCCCTTGTCCTATCGCATGGCAATGCTGGGCCACGACCCGCGCCTCGCCGCCTGCCTCCAGCGCGTCGCGGCGCTGGCGCAATGGGGCGGTGGCTCGGATGCCAGCGGGCAGGGGCTTGCCTGCCACGTGATAGGAAACGGCCGCATCGCCGTCATCGCCAGCGCCCGGCGCGAGGCCGAGGGCGTGCGCGTCGACCGCCTGAGCGCCGTCGCCGACGTGGGCCGCATCGTCAATCTCGACATCGCCCGCCAGCAGATCGAGGGCGGGCTGGTCTTCGGCCTCGGCCTCGCGCTCGGCTGCGCGGTGCGTTATGCAGGCGGGCGACCGGACAGCGAGAGCCTCGCCGCAATGGGCCTGCCGACGCTGGCCGACTGCCCCGCGATCGAGGTGGACTTCATCGAGAGCAAGGAAGACCCCGCCGATCCGGGCGAGCTGGGCGTCGCCGCCGTCGCCCCGGCCGTCGCCAACGCACTTTTCTCGGCGACGGGCCTGCGCCTGCGCCGCCTCCCCTTCTTTGCCGAGGACGTATGAAACCGCCTGAGCTTCCGCCAGAACACCCGTCCGTCGCGACCGGAGGCGTCGGCGTCCTTCTCGTCAACCTCGGCACGCCCGATGCGCCGACGCCCGATGCGGTGCGCCGCTACCTTGCCGAATTCCTCTCCGACCCGCGCGTGGTGGAGATCCCGGCGATCGCGTGGAAGCCGATCCTCCACGGCATCATCCTGCGCACCCGTCCGGCGAAGTCCGCCCATGCCTACAGCCAGGTCTGGACGCCCGAGGGTTCGCCGCTCGCCGCCATTACCGCCGCGCAGGCCCGCGCGCTTCAGGAGCGGCTGGGCGATACGGTCACCGTGGATTGGGCAATGCGCTACGGCAATCCCTCGCTCCCCTCGCGCCTGCAGGCGATGAAGGATGCAGGGATCGATCGTATCCTCGTTGCCTCGCTCTACCCGCAGTATTCGGGCGCGACGACGGCCTCGGTGATGGACAAGCTGGGCGACGCCCTGCGCGCCATGCGCTGGCAGCCCGCGCTGCGCACGCTGCCGCCCTACCACGACGATCCGGCCTATATCGCCGCGCTGGAGGAAGACGTCGTCGCGCATGTTTCCGCGCTCGATTTCACGCCCGAAGTGCTGCTGCTATCCTACCACGGCATGCCCGAGCGCACGCTGCACCTCGGCGATCCCTACCATTGCCACTGCCGCAAGACTTCGCGCCTGCTGACCGAGCGGCTGGCCCTGCGCCTGCCGGACCTGCGCGTCGAGACCAGCTTCCAGTCCCGCTTCGGCCGCGCCAAATGGCTCGAACCCGCGACCGAGACCGTGCTTGCGGCCGAGGCAAAGGCCGGCACCCGGCGCCTCGCCATCCTGGCCCCCGGCTTCTCGGCCGACTGCGTGGAAACGCTGGAGGAACTGGCGATCCGCGGCCGAGAGGTCTTCGAGGAAGCGGGCGGCGAGCGCCTTGCCGTCCTCCCCTGCCTCAACGCCCGCGAACCGGGCATGGCGATGCTCGAAGCCCTCGCGCGGCGCGAGTTGTCGGGCTGGGTTGCAGCAATTTAACTGTCGGTAGCGGCGCGTTTGTTCCAATTCTGTTCCCGTTCAGAGCGAAGGATTTGGATCATGCGCGCGGCGGACTATCTCCAGCCCGACTTTGCCTATGGCGGGCCGGAGAAATCGGCGTCCGGCGGCCCGGGCGTGGCGCTGTCGATCTACGCCAACCGCGCTCACTTGCGCGCAACCTTGCGCGAGGATGCCGACGCGGCCGGCATGCGCATCGTCGCTGCCGCACCCCTTGCCGACCTCGTTACCATGGGGGAAGGGCTGGCGCAGGCCCGCCTTGCCGACGTTGTGCTGGTCGATTGCCCGCAGGTCGATGCGGGGGTGCTGGCGGCGCTCGCTCGGCTGGACTTGCGCGCGGCAGGCGGCGCGACGCGGCTGATCGTCTCGACCGGGGTGGAGGCTCTGGACGATGTCTTCGCCTGCATGGACCAGTCCTCGCCCGTCTTGCTTGTCGATCCCGACCGCGCGGAGCGGGTACTGGCGCTGGGCCGCGTGCTGGCGACGATGCCCTCCGGACGTGTTCGCGAACTTTCCGACGACGACCGCCTGATGCTGCTGCGCCTGACCGAGCAGGTGGGCCAGATCGCGGGCCGTATCGATCGCCTTGATGCGGGCGGTATCCCCGCGCCGCTCCCCGCCGTCCCCGCCGCCGGTTTCTCGCCGGGTCAGCTTCCCGATGCGAGACTGGTCCGGCGGATCATCCGCCAGCGCCAATTGCGCGCGCGGTTCCTCGACAACGATCTCTTCGCCGATCCCGCCTGGGATATGCTGCTGGACCTCACCGCCTCGCGCCTCGAAGGCAAGCGGGTCTCGGTGACCTCGCTCTGCATCGCTTCCGGAGTGCCGCCGACCACGGCGCTGCGCTGGATCGGCCAGATGGTCGATGCGGGCCTTTTCGTGCGCCTCAGCGACGGCGCCGACAAGCGCCGCGCCTTCATCGACCTCAGCGAAAAGGCGCTGCAGGCCATGGCCCGCTATTTCACGGAGATCGCCCTCACGGCCCCGGCGCCGATCTGAGCGCCGCATACGCAGCCATGGCGTTCGGGCGCGCCAGCGTATAAAGGCGCGCGGATGCTTCGCCTCACCGACATTGCCCTGCCGCTCGACCATACGCCCGCCGACCTCGACGCGGCGGTCGTCCAGCGCCTCGCCATCACGTCTGCCGACCTCGAGCGCGTCACAGTGTTTCGCCGGGGCAACGACGCGCGGCGCAAGAATGCGATCAAGCTGGTCTATGCGCTCGACGTCACGGTGAAGGATGAAGCCGACGTGCTCGCCCGCTTCGCCGACGACCAGCATGTGCGGCTCACCCCGGACATTGCCTACAAGTTCCCCGTCCGCGCGCCCGAGGGCTGGGAAGGACCGCGCCCGGTCGTCATCGGCGCAGGCCCGTGCGGCCTTCTCGCCGCGCTGATCCTCGCGCAGATGGGCCTAAAGCCCATCATCATCGAGCGCGGCAAAGCGGTGCGCGAACGCACCAAGGACACCTGGGGCCTGTGGCGCCGCTCGGAACTGAACCCGGAAAGCAACGTGCAGTTCGGCGAGGGCGGGGCGGGCACGTTCTCCGACGGCAAGCTCTACAGCCGCATCAAGGACCCGCGCCATCTCGGCCGCAAGGTCCTGACCGAATTCGTCAAGGCCGGCGCGCCCGAGGACATCCTCACCGAAGCGCACCCGCACATCGGCACGTTCCGCCTCGTCACCATGGTCATGTCCATGCGCGAGACGATCGAGCAGCTCGGCGGCGAATACCGCTTCAGCACCCGCGTCGAGGATTTCGAGATCGAAGGACAGGGCGACGAACGCCGGCTCAAGGGCCTGCACCTCTCGACCGGCGAATACCTTCCCGCCGAGCACGTCATCATGGCTGTGGGCCACTCCGCGCGCGACACTTTCGAAGTGCTGCACAATCGCGGCGTCTCGATCGAGGCCAAGCCATTCTCCATCGGCGTGCGCATCGAACACCCGCAAAGCTGGGTGGACAAGGCGCGTTACGGGGCCTGCGCGGGCAACCCGATCCTCGGCGCGGCGGCCTATGCCATCTCGCACAAGGCGAAGAACGGGCGCACCGTCTATTCGTTCTGCATGTGCCCGGGCGGCCGCGTCGTCGCGGCGGCGAGCGAGGAGGGCGGCGTCGTCACCAACGGCATGAGCCAGTATTCGCGCGCAGAGTTCAACGCCAATTCCGGGCTGGTGGTGGACATCAGCCCCGAACGCGACTTCCCCGGCCATCCGCTCGCCGGGATCGCGCTGCAGCGCAAGTTCGAGAAGCTGGCCTACGTGGCGGGTGGATCGGACTATCGCGCGCCGGGCCAGAAAGTGGCGGATTTCATGGCGGGCCGCGCCTCGACCGAACTGGGTGAGGTCAACCCCAGCTACCAGCCTGGCATTCGCCTGACCGATCTGGCTGAGTGCCTGCCCGACTATGTGGTCGAGGCGATCCGCGAGGCGCTGCCGGTGTTCGGCCGCCAGGTGCCCGGTTACGATCATCCCGACGTCGTCATGACCGGGGTGGAAACGCGCTCCTCCTCGCCGGTCCGGATCGGTCGCGGCAAGGGCTGCCAGAGCCTCAACACGCGCGGCCTCTACCCGGCGGGTGAAGGCGCCGGCTATGCGGGCGGCATCCTCTCCGCCGCCGTCGACGGCATCCGCGTGGCCGAGGCGCTGGCGCTGGAACTGGTCGGTACGCCCGAATGATCGCGCATTACGATGCCATCGTTCTCGGCGCCGGGGCCGCCGGGCTGCTGTGCGCCGCCACCGCCGGGCAGCGCGGCCGCCGGGTGCTGCTGATCGACCACGCACCCGAGCCGGGTCGCAAGATCGTCATTTCCGGCGGCGGGCGGTGCAACTTCACCAACATCCACACCGCGCCCGACCGCTACCTGTCGAGCAACCCGCACTTCGCCAAGTCCGCGCTCAGCCGCTACACCGCCGCCGATTTCCTCGCGCTGGTCGAAAGCTACGACATCGCCTGGCACGAGAAGACGCTGGGCCAGCTGTTCTGCGACGGTTCGGCGAAGCAGATCGTCGCCATGCTGCTGGAGGAATGCGCCAAGGGCATGGTCGAACTCCGCTGCGGCGAGGCCGTGGGCGAGGTCGAGCATGCTGACGGCCTCTACCGCGTGCGCCACGGCGAGCAGTCATCGACTGCCCCCGCAATGGTGGTCGCCACCGGCGGACCGTCGATCCCCAAGATGGGCGCGAGCGGGTTCGCCTATGACCTCGCGCGCAAGTTCGGGCTCAAGGTGGTGCAGCCGCGTCCGGCACTGGTGCCGCTGACCCTGCCGGGCGACGAAGCGCTGTTCCGCGAACTCTCCGGCGTCTCAACCGAAATCGTGGCGCGATGCGGAAAGGCGGCGTTCCGCGAGGCGGCGCTGTTCACCCATCGCGGGCTGTCCGGTCCCGCCATCCTGCAGATTTCCAGCTACTGGAAGCGCGGAGACACCGTGACCGCGCAGTTCCTGCCCGACCGACCCGATGGCTGGCTACGCACGCTGAAGCGCGAGCGTCCGCGCCTCTCGTTCCGCAAGGCACTGGGTGACGGCCTGCCCGAGCGGCTGGCCGAAGCGCTGTGTGGGCGGCTCGGTCTCGAAGGCGAACTGGGCACCCTGACCGACAAGGCGCTGGGAAGCGCGGAAGCGCGGCTGGCGCGGTGGCCTTTCCTGCCCGATGGTTCGGAAGGTTTCGCCAAGGCGGAAGTCACCGCAGGCGGCATCGACACCGCCGAACTCTCGTCCAAGACCATGGAGGCGAAGCGCGCGCCGGGTCTCTACGCGATCGGCGAGGCAGTGGACGTCACCGGCTGGCTGGGCGGTTACAACTTCCAGTGGGCCTGGGCTAGCGCGCGGGCAGCGGGGCTGGCGCTTTAGCGCGCGATCTCGTTTAATCGAAATATGCGTAGTCATCCCCGCGCAGGCGGGGGCCCATCTGATGCCGGTGAAATAGGCTCTATTAGAAGATGGGTTCCCGCCTTCGCGGGAATGACCAAGATGTAATCCTGGCGATCACGCCCTGTTTCGTGGTCACGACCGCGTCGTATCGCGCGCAATGAGCGTCGGGGGCATGACCTTGCTGTGGCGCGTCTCGCCCTCGATCAGGGCGCGGATCTTCTCGACCATGACCTTGGCGCCCTGGCCGATCTCCTGCCGCACGGTGGTCAGCGGGGGGGAGGTCAGGCGAGCGAGCGGAAGGTCGTCGAAGCCCACGATCTGGACGTCGCCGGGTATCCTGCGGCCGCTTTCGTGCAGGACGTGCAGCGCCGACATGGCGATGAGGTCGGATGCGGTGACAATGCCGTCGAAGTCCGCTTCGGCGTCGGCGAGGGCGGCTTCGAGCTGCGGTCCCATCTCGGCGTCGGCGAGCTTGATGGGGACGTGCTTGATATGCAGGCCCGCAGCCTCTGCGGCCGCGCGCGCGCCGCGCAGGCGCATGGCGATCTCGATGCCTGCCGTATCGCCGAAGAAGGCGAGGCGCCGGGCGCCGCAGGCGATCAGGTGCTCGGCGGCGAGGCGGCCGCCCAGTTCGTTGTCGGTGCCGACGACGACGTGCTTCTGCCCTTCGCGGTGATTGCCCCAGGCGACGAGCGGGCGGTAATGCGAGACGACCTGATCGATCACGTCCGACTGGTCGGACTGGCCGATCAGCAGCACGCCGTCCACCATGCCCGAGCCGGTGATGCGCTCCAGCCAGTCGGTCGTCCCGTCCGGGATCGCGCGGCTGAGCATGAGGTCGTAGCCCGCCTCGGTCAGCTGGTCAGCAAGGTGGCCGAGCAGGGTCAGGAAGAACGGGTCGGAAATCTGCTGGCGCTTCTCATGCCCCAGCGGAATGACCACGCCGATGACGCCCGTGCGCCGCGAGCGCAGCTTGCTGGCCATCTGGTTGGGACGAAAGCCATATTGCCGGGCGAGGGCCTGGATCCGCTCACGAGTCTCGGCGTTGACGAGGGACTTGCCCGCCAGCGCGCGCGAAACCGTGCCTGCGGAAACGCCGGCCACGCGGGCCAGATCGGCAAGCGTGCGCACTTCCACATCAGGACCGGGTACATCCGGGCCAGACGCGTCCGTGCCGTCGTTCCCCACGTTGTTCTCTTCCATCCCTGCCGCCATGTTGCACAATGCCTTAGCACCCGGATTGGCGCGCCGGAAGTAACTTGTTCAGTTAGTTGCCAGTTTCGGCTCCGGCCTGCCTCCGGCCTCGACGAAGACGGTGGCAATTGCACCCGCCACCATCAGCAATCCGGCAAGTATCAGCGCATTGCGCGGGTCGTTGCCGAGAATGGGGCCGTAGATGAGCGGCATCGTCAGTGCCTCGATCAGCATGGGGATGACGATGAACAAGTTGAAAACCCCCATGTATATGCCGTTGCGCTGGGGAGGGATCGAATCGGCGAGGATTACGTAAGTATTGCCCATCATGCCCGCCCATCCGAAGCCGATGCCGATCATCAGCAGGCCGAGCAGCGGCAGTTCGCTGGTCGAGGGGATCACCAGCATCGACAGCCCCGATGCGGCGAGACAACCGACGTGCACCGATCGTGCGCCAAACCGGCTAACCACCGGGATCAGCCCGATCGCCGCGACGAAGGCGACCGAATTGTAGAGCGCGCCCAGTTGCTGCTCGGTCAGCACCGCCTCGCGGAAGCGGGCCGAATGGACGTCCCCGGTGCCGAACAGCGAGCGCGAGATGGCGAAGGCGATGTATTGCCAGTAGACCATCATCGCATACCACTGGCACAGCATGGCGAGCGCCAGCTGCCGCATCGGCCGCGGCATCTCGACCACGGCGTCGCGTACTTCACGCAAGGTGGCGGGCAGGGTAAGGGGAGAGGCGGCGATGCGCTCCTGCTCCTCGGGTGTGAGCGGAAGCTCGGGCACGCGGGTGATCGACCAGATCACCGTCGAGATCGACAGCACCGCGCCGATCACGAAGGCCATGCGCACGATCACGGGGATGCCGTTCGGTCCTAGCAGGTCGCGGTCCACGAACGTCGCCATGATCGAGGGCGCAAGGTAGGACAGGGTATGCGCCAGTCCGGTGAAGGCGCTCTGCACCATGAACCCGGTGGGCCGCTGGTGCGGTGCCAGTCGGTCGGCGACATAAGCGCGGTAAGGCTCCATCGTCACGTTGTTGCCGGCATCGAGCACCCAGAGCAGCCCCGCCGCCATCCACAGCGTGGAAGAATTGGGCATCGCCAGCAGGCTGAGCGAACACAGGATCGCCCCGATAAGAAAGTAAGGCGTGCGCCGTCCGAGGCGGGAGCGGGTACGGTCGCTCATCGCGCCGATCAGCGGCTGGATGATCAGGCCCGTCACCGGTCCCGCCAGCCACAGCAGCGGCATGCGCCCCTCGCTCGCGCCGAGGTAGCCGTAGATCGGCCCCATGTTCGCCTGCTGCAGGCCGAAGCTGAACTGCAGGCCGAAGAAACCCAGGTTCATCTCAACGATGCGGGGCAGCGACAGATGCGGCTTGAGGCCGAAGGGCATCCGCTTCTCCGAGTGCGACCGTTCCATGCCAGGCACCCCGGCAAGAACCCGTTGAATACCGGATGATATTCGTAAAGGCCAAGAAGAGATTGCACCACTTTCCCGCACTGCGAGCGCAATAATGGAGCAATTAACATTTGCAGATATTGCAAACGATTGTACATCAGCCGCCCATGAACCCTCACCCTGCGACGCTCGAGTCATATCCCACCTTGCAATGGACGGCTCGGGATCTCGCCCGGCTACGGGACATTTCAATCCCGCGCGCGCCCGTCTTCACGCCTTCCGACGTGCGCCGGATTGCCGGGAATCTCGACGTCTGGGACGCATGGCCGCTTGCCTCCATGCACGGAATTCCGGTGCGCTGGCGCGGCGGTGAACTGTGGTTCGCACTCGCCGCTCCGGCCTTCGATGATCCGGAGGAGCGGCACGGCGCCGCGCGGATTCATCACTTCCACCGGATCGACGGGCAGTTCCGCCATATTGGCGCGACTTTCGAGGAAGGGTTCACGCCCGGCAGCCGCGAATGGTCCGGTTCGGCGCTATTCGAGGACGGAGTCGTGACCTTCTACTTCACCGCCGCCGGAGAGCGGGGCGAGACGGAGCCGACCTTCCGTCAGCGCATCTTCGCCTGCACGACCGGGCTGGCCGAGACCGGCGACGCGGTCTTCACCGGCTGGTCCGATCCGGTCGAGCAGGTGATCCCCGCCAATATCGTCTACATGAATCGGCACGACGGCACGGGCGAACTCGGCGAGATCAAGGCGTTCCGCGATCCCGCGCCGTGGCGGGCCGAAGACGGCGTGGATCACCTCCTGTTCACCGCGTCATCGGCGCGGCATCTCGGGCTTCACAATGGCCTCATCGGCTGCGCGCGGCGCGGCGATGCCGATCCGGAAGGCGGCGTGTTCGAGAAGAGGCCGCCTCTGGTCGATGCCACGGGCGTCAACAACGAACTGGAGCGCCCGCATATCGTCGCGCATGGCGGGCGGCTCTATCTGTTCTGGTCGACGCAGGCGAAGGTCTTCGCGCCCGGTATCGACGCGCCGACCGGGCTCTATGGCGCGGTCGCGGACGGGTTCGCGGGGCCGTGGCGCCTGCTCAACGGCCATGGCCTCGTCTTCGCCAACCCGCAAGGCGAGCCGTTCCAGGCCTATAGCTGGTGGGTGCTGCCCGACCTTTCCGTGACCAGCTTCGTGGATTACTGGGGGATCGACGATGCCGCAGCGAAGCGCAAACCCGAAGGGCGCGCGCACTTCGGCGGAACCTTCGCCCCCTTCCTGCACTTGCGTCTGGAGGGCGACGTCGCCACGCTGAGGTGAAGGACGGAGAGCGATCATGCACAAGCTCGCGGGGATCGAACTGGGCGGCACCAAGACCGTAGTGGTCCTCGGCGCGCCGGGCCGCATCGACGAGCGGCTGGAATTTCCGACTACCGACCCGGCGGAGACGCTCGGCCGTGCGGTCGAGGCGATCGAGGGCTGGCGCGACGACAAGCCGGTGGACGCCGTCGGCATCGCCAGCTTCGGCCCGATCCGCGTCTCGCGCGAGGCGGCGGACTACGGCACCATGCTCGACACCCCCAAGCTGGGCTGGGCGGGGGCCGAAGTGCGCGCCAAGGTGGCCGAGGCGCTGGCCTGTCCGGTCGCGCTGGACACCGACGTCAACGGCGCCGCCATGGCCGAGCACCGCTTCGGTGCCGGGCAGGGCTGCGAAACCATGGTCTACCTCACCATCGGCACCGGCCTTGGCGGCGGCGTACTGGTCGGCGGGGTGCCGGCTCATGGCATGCTGCACCCCGAGATCGGCCACGTGCGCCTGCGCCGCGCCGCTGCGGATCGCTTCGAGGGTGCCTGCGCCTTTCACGGCGACTGCATCGAGGGCCTGTTGAGCGGCCCCGCGCTCGCCGCGCGGCTCGGCACGCACCCCTCGCGCGTCGATCCCGACAACCCGCTGTGGGAGCCGGTTGCGCACGATCTTGCCGAACTGCTGGCGATGCTGGTGCTGACCGTCTCGCCCCAGCGCATCGTCATCGGTGGCGGGGTCGCCGGTCGCCAGCCGCACCTGCTGCCGATGGCGGTGGCGCGCATGCCCGGCCTGCTCGGCGGCTACTTGCGTGACTGCACGCGCGAGCGGCTCGCGGGCATGGTGGTGCCGCCGCTGCTGGGCGACGACGCCGGGCCGATGGGCGCGCTGCTGCTGGCGGCGAAAGCGTTCGAAGGGCATGTCGTGGCGGCTTGAGGTCGCGCTGGCCTACTCCCGACCCCTCCCGCAAGCGGGAGGGGAGAAGAAGAGATCAGCCCTCCCGCGTGCGGGAGGGTTGGGAGGCTTGGCCCGAAGGGCCTAGCCGGACGGGGTGGGCATCGCGCAGCCTCACCAAAACGCCCGCGAACGAATATTGCGCGGTCAAGAAATCGTGTTACACCCGCCACCCATTGAAAAATCCTGCCATCACACGGATGCAGGATCAGTCCTATCGGCCTATATGGTCACAAAGCCGCAGTCCTGACGCGCAAGAAGCAGGCACGGCACACGTTGGAAGATCGCGGAGAAAGCAATGAGCGCAGGCGAACTGACCGTCCCCAAAAAGGCTTCGAAGAAGCGGGGGGCTCTCTCGCCCGCCGCCTTGCACAAGGCGCTTGCCGGAGAGGTCTGCGACGCGCTGCTTCCCGGCGATGATCCGGAAGGATCGTGGATCGACGAGGCCGTGCGCTTCCTGCTCGCCACCGCCGAAGTGCGCGAGGCGGGCGAGCCGGTCATCGACCTGACTTCCGCCAGTGAGGAGCGCCGCATCCTGCGCATCGCGCTGATCAACGACGACATGCCGTTCCTCGTCGACTCGGCCGCCGCCGTGCTGGCCGAGGCCGGGCTGGTGATCGATCGCCTCGCGCATCCGGTCGTGCCCGTGCGCCGCGACGACAAGGGCCGCCTGATCGACATTCCCGCCGACCCGGCCGAGGCGACCGGCCGCGAGTCGATGATCTACATCGAGACGCCGCGCGGCGATGCCCGCCAGCGCCGCGAACTGCTGCGTGCGCTCGAAAGCGCCATGGCCGACGTACGCGCCGCCGTCACCGACTGGCCGCAGATGGTCGAGGCGATGCGCGCCGATGCGGACCGGATCGAGGATACCGAGGGCGCCGAACTGCTGCGCTGGTTCGCCGGGACCATGCTGACCCAGCTCGGCCACGTCACGCGGGGCCGGGACGGCAGCCGCAAGCAGCGCCTCGGCATCTGCCGTCGCCGCCAGGAGGACGTGCTCTCCGACGCCAGCTACGACCGCGCTTTCGCGGCCTTCGACGAGGCGCTTGCCGCAGGCAAGGTCAGCGCGCCGCTGGTGGTCAAGGCCAACCGCATCGCCACCGTCCACCGCCGCGTGCCGATGGACCTGTTCCTCGTCCCCGTGATCGAGGACGGCAAGGTCGCCGCGCTGTCCGTCCACGCGGGCATCTGGACCAGCGCCGCGCTCGCCACCCCGCCCGACCGCGTGCCGCGCCTGCGCCGCCACCTCGCCGCCTTCGCCGAGCGGCTGGAGTTCGACCCCAAGGGCCACACCGGAAAAGCGCTCGCCCATGCGCTGACCAGCCTGCCGCATGACCTCGTGCTGGGGCTGGGCGAGGCCGACGTCGAGCGTCTGGCGATGACCATGACGGGCCTTGTCGACCGTCCGCGCCCGCGCCTGCTGCTGACGCGCTCGCCGCTGATGCGCCATCTCTTCGCCTTCGTGTGGCTGCCGCGCGACCTGCTTTCCACCCAGATGCAGCGCCGCATCCAGACCATGATCGAGGAGGCCGCGCAGGCCCCGACGCTCGACTGGAGCATGCAAGTCGAGGCGGGCAACCTCGCGATGCTGCGCTATACCCTCGATATTCGCGACGGCGTGCACGAGCCTTCCGAAGAGGAACTGGACCACAGCCTCCAGACCCTGCTGCGCGGCTGGACCGAGGCGGTCGAAGCGGCGCTGGCGACGATGCTGGAGCCGGGCCGCGCGGCCGCAGTCGCGGGCCGTTATGCCGAGGCGTTCCCGATCGGTTACCGCACCGATTTCGGCCCGCACGAAGCCGCGACCGACATCGCCGTGCTGCGCCGCATCGCGGTCGGCGAAGGCACCGAGGGTGAGGCCGCCGCGCACCGCGACGTGCGCTTCCACAAGCGCGAGGGCGATCCTGAAACCTGGGTCCACCTCAAGATCTACCAGTCCGAAGGCGGCTTGCCGCTGTCCGATGCGGTGCCTGCGCTGGAAAACTTCGGCTTCCGCGTCATCGCCGAAGTGCCCACCGCGCTGGAGAAGGGCAAGCTGGGCGTGATCCACGACTTCGTGCTCGAAACGCTCGACGGCCGTGCCCCGGCTGAAGTGCTGGATCAGGCCGCCTCGATCGAGGACGCGCTGCGCGCCGTGCTTAACGGTTCGGGCGAGAACGATGCGTTTAATCGCCTCGTCCCCGGCCTCGGGCTCGATAGCGGCGAGGCGAACTGGCTGCGTGCCTGGTATCGCTACTTGCGGCAGGCGGGAACGCATTTCGGTATCCCCACCGTGGTCGATGCGCTGCAGGGTGCGCCTGCCGTCACGACCGCGATCATCGCGCTGTTCCGCGCCCTCCACGACCCCGCGTTCGAGGGTGACCGGGCCGAGGCGCGCGCGCGATCTGAAGAGGCTATCCGGGTCGGGCTGGCGAACGTCAACGCGATCAACGACGACCGTTTGCTGCGCGCCTATCGCGACATCGTGCTGGCCATGCTGCGCACAAATGCCTTTGCCGCAGCAGGCGAGACGGCGCTGGCCTTCAAGTTCGATTCCGCCCTTGTCCCGGGCCTGCCCAAGCCGGTGCCATGGCGCGAGATATTCGTCTATTCGCGCCGGGTGGAGGGCATCCACTTGCGCGCGGGACCGGTGGCGCGCGGCGGCCTGCGCTGGTCCGACCGCCGCGACGACTTCCGCGTCGAGATCCTCGGCCTGATGAAGGCGCAGCGCGTCAAGAACGCGGTGATCGTGCCGACCGGGGCCAAGGGCGGGTTCTATCCCAAGCAGTTGCCCGACCCTTCGCGCGACCGCGCCGCATGGGCGGCCGAAGGTCAGGCGAGTTACGAGGTCTTCGTCGACACGCTGCTGTCGATCACCGACAACATCGTCGGCGACAAGGTGGTCCACCCCGAGGGGGTCGTGATCCGTGACGGCGAGGACCCGTATTTCGTCGTCGCCGCCGACAAGGGCACGGCCAAGTTCTCCGACGTCGCCAACGGCATCGCCGACCGCCGCGACTTCTGGCTTGACGATGCTTTCGCCAGCGGCGGCTCGAACGGCTACGACCACAAGGCGATGGGCATCACCGCCAAGGGCGCGTGGCTCTCGGTCCAGCGCCACTTCCTGGAAATGGGCGTGGACGTGCAGGTCGATCCGGTCCGCGTGATCGGCTGCGGCGACATGTCCGGCGACGTGTTCGGCAACGGCATGCTGCTGTCGAAGGCGCTCAAGCTGGTCGCGGCCTTCGACCACCGCCACATCTTCCTCGACCCCGAACCCGATCCGGCGAAGGCCTGGGCAGAGCGCCAGCGCCTGTTCGACCTGCCGGTGTCGAGCTGGAACGACTACGACAAGGCGCTGATCTCGAAGGGCGGCGGCGTCTTCCCGCGCAGCCTCAAGTCCATCCCGCTGAGCGAGGAAGTGCGCGCGACGCTGGACATCTCGGCCACCGAGATCGACCCGGATTCGCTCATCACCGCAATCCTCTCGGCGCCGGTGGACCTGCTGTGGTTCGGCGGCATCGGTACTTACGTGAAGTCCTCGGCCGAAAACAATGTGCAGGTCGGCGATCCCACCAACGACGCCTTGCGCGTCAGCGGCAACGAGCTGCGCGTGAAGGTGATCGGCGAGGGCGCGAACCTCGGCGTCACGCAGGCGGGCCGCATCGAGTTCGCATCGAAGGGCGGGCGCATCAACGCCGACTTCATCGACAACTCGGCGGGCGTCGACTGCTCGGACAACGAGGTCAACATCAAGATCGCGCTCGCCGCCGCCAAGCGCGCGGGTAAGCTGCCCGAAAAGAAGCGCGTCGAACTGCTGCGCGCGATGACCGACGAGGTCGCGGCACTGGTGCTGGAGGACAACCGCCTCCAGGCGCTCGCACTCTCCATCGCCGAGCGGGGCGGGGCGCAGGCGATCCCCTCGCACATCCGCCTGATCGAGACGATGGAGGAAAGCGGCCACCTCGATCGCAAGACCGAGGGGCTGGCCGACAACGATGTGCTTAGCCGCCGCGTGCAGGACGGGCGGGGCCTGACCCGGCCGGAATTGGCGGTGCTGCTCTCCAGCGGCAAGCTGCAGCTTCAGGCCGCGATCGAGGACAGCGCGCTGGCCGCCGATCCGGCGCTGACCGGGCTGCTGCTCGCGGCGTTCCCGCAGCCGATGCAGGACAAGTACGGCAAGTTCATCAAGGGCCACCGCCTCGCGAAGGAGATCATCGCGACCAAGCTGGCCAACCGCATCGTCAACCGCCTCGGCATCGTCACGCCGTTCGAACTGGCGGAAGAGGAGGGCGCGCACCTCTCGCAGGTCGCTGCCGCCTTCGCGCTGGCGGATGGCCTGTTCGGGTTGACCGCGCTGTGGGAGACGCTGGAAACCGCGCCCATGGCCGAGACGGCGCGCGTTGCGCTGTTCGATACCGTCGCCGTCGCGGTGCGGGGGCACATGGCCGACCTGCTGCGCGCGGGCGCGGGCCAGATCGCCCCTTCCGAACTTTCCGCAAGGCTGCAGAAGGGCATTGCGGCGCTCTCGACCGACACGGCGGAACTTCTCGGCGAGCGCATCGCCGCGCATTCGCGCAAGCTGCGTGACGGGCTGGTCGAACTCGGCGCGCCCGAGGATGTGGCGACCGAAGTGGCGCATCTGTTCGACCTCGACGGCGCGGTGGGGATCGCCTCGCTCTCGGCCGAGACGGGGATTGCGCCGCGCCGTCTCGTCACCGCCTTCACGCGGGTCGGTGCGGGGCTGGGCCTCGACTGGGCGCAGGCTTCGGCGGCGCTCATGAGCCCGTCGGACCCGTGGGAGCGCTTGCTGGTTGCGGGCCTCGCGCGCGATTTCCAGCAGATGCGGCTGGACTTCCTGCGCGGGCTTGCCCGGACCAAGGCGGGCAAGAGCGATCCGCTCGCCGCCACCGAGGAATGGGGCCGCCAGCACAAGAGCGCCATCGATGCCTTCCGGGGCATCGTCCACCGCGCGGAGAATGCGGTGGCGATCACGCCCGCGATGCTGGCGCAGATCGCCAGCCAGGCGCGGAACCTGCTGGGGCGGTGATTCCGCCCACCCCCAACCCCTCCCGCTTGCGGGAGGGGTTGGGGGTGGGCCTTTTCTATATTTCCACCGGAACCGCGCGGTCTTCCTTGATCGTCTCCAGCACGATGATCGACTTCACGTCGCGCACCCCCGGGATCCGCAGCAAGGTGCGCAGCGTGATCTGCGAGAGATGCTCCACGTTGCGCGCGATCACCCGGACCAGATAGTCCATGTCCCCGGTCACCGCATGGCAGGCGATCACGTAGGGATTGTCGGCGATCGCCTGCTCGAACCGGGCGATGTTCTCGTCCACATGGGCGACGAGGTTGATCAGCACGTAGGCTTCCAGCTCGAAGCCCAGCCGCCTCGGGTCGAGCACAGGTGCATAGCCCCGAATCACGCCTTCATCCTCCAGCCGCTTGATGCGGCGGCTGACCGGCGTTGCGGAAAGCGCCACCCGCTCCGCCACTTGCGCCACCGGCATGCGCGCATCTTCCTGCAACGCCGCGATGATCCCGCGATCGAATTCGTCCAGTTGCACGGATCACCTCTCTAGGCTGGTTTTATTGGGTGATTCCACCAATAGCACGTCTCTATGCCCTCGCAATCGCACGGAACTGAAGCGGGGCCTCTGGTATTGTACTCCTATGAAGAAGCCGTCGACGATCACGTCAAACAGCGGCCTTCGGGGAGAGTACGACCGGGCCGCCGACGACTATACCGTCGCGCAGGACTGGCATGCCTATACCCCGGAGATGCATGCGCGCTGGCGCCGCCTCTACGCGCGCCAGTCCGCGCTGGTCCGCACCCATGCCTGTGCATCGTTCCGCGAGGGGCTGGCACGGCTGGACTGCGCCGAGGGCATCCCGCGCTTCGCCGACGCCAACCGCGTGCTTCAGGCGGCGACCGGCTGGCGGCTGGTGGCGGTGCCCGGCTTCATCCCCGATGCGGTGTTCTTCGACCACCTCGCGCACCGCCGCTTCCCGGTGACCCGCTGGCTGCGCGAGGAGCACGAGCTGGACTATCTCGCCGAGCCGGACGTGTTCCACGATTTCTTCGGCCACGTGCCGATGCTGCTCGATCCGACCATAGCCGATTTCCTGGAGCTTTACGGCAAGGCCGGGGCGCGGGCGATGGCGATGGGCGCGCTGGACATGCTGGCGCGCATCTACTGGTACACCATCGAGTTCGGACTGGTGCGGGAGGACGGCGCGCTGAAGGTCTTCGGCGCGGGGATCATCTCGTCGGCGGGCGAGACGCGCTTTTCGATCGAGGACCGCGAGGTGCTGCGGCTGCCGTTCGACCCGGTGCGGGTGATGCGCACCAGCTACATGATCGACAGCTTCCAGAAGACCTACTTCGTCCTCGAAAGCCTGCCGCAACTGATCGAGGCGCTCGTCAGCCTCGATTTCGGCCCCGTCTACGAAACCTGGCGGCACGAACCGCCGTTACCGGCAGGCGAAGCGTTGCCGGAAGAAACCCCGATAGGAGCACTCGCATGACCGACCTTTTCGACAATCCCATCGGTCTCGACGGGTTCGAGTTCGTGGAATTCTCCGCGCCGGACAAGGGCGTGCTGGAGCCGGTGTTCGAGGCCATGGGCTTCACCCGGATCGCGCGCCACCGCTCCAAGGATGTGGAACTGTGGCGGCAGGGCTCGATTAACTTCATCACCAATTACGAACCCGGCAGCCCCGCGTGGTTCTTCAGCCGCGAGCATGGCCCGTCCGCCTGCGGCATGGGCTTTCGCGTGCGCGATGCGCGCGCCGCCTATGCAGAATTGCTGGCACGCTCGGCCGAGCCGGTGCAGGTGGCGACCGGGCCGATGGAACTGCACCTGCCGGGCATTCGCGGCATCGGCAATTCGATCATCTACCTGATCGACCGCTACGAGCGCGGCGGGGACGGCGCGCTGTCGATCTACGACATCGACTTCGATTACCTGCCCGGCGTCGATCGCCACCCGGCGGGCGCGGGCTTCGCGGAGATCGATCACCTCACGCACAACGTCTACGGCGGGCGCATGGCCTACTGGGCGGATTACTACGAGAAGCTCTTCAATTTCCGCGAGATCCGCTACTTCGACATCAAGGGCGAATACACCGGCCTGACCAGCCGCGCGCTGACCGCGCCCGACGGCAAGATCCGTATCCCGCTCAACGAGGAAGCCGAAGGCGGGAAGGGCCAGATCGACGAATTCCTGCGCGCCTTCAACGGCGAGGGCATCCAGCACATCGCGCTGATCTGCGACGATCTTCTCGGCGCGTGGGACAAGCTCAAGGCGCTCGGCGTGCCGTTCATGACCGCGCCGCCCGAGACGTACTACGAGATGCTGGAGGAGCGCCTGCCCGGCCACGGCCAGCCAGTCGAGGCGCTGAAGATGCGCGGCATCCTGCTCGACGGTACGGTCGAAGGCGGCCAGCCCCGCCTCCTCCTGCAGATATTCGCCGAAGCGCGCGTCGGGCCGGTGTTCTTCGAGTTCATCGAGCGGCGCGGCGACGACGGTTTCGGCAATGGCAACTTCAAGGCGCTGTTCGAGAGCATGGAACGTGATCAGATCCGGCGCGGTGTGCTCAAGGTTAGCGAGCCGGCGGAGTGACATGACCCACCCCCTCTCGTCATTGCTTCGCTACGCTCGCAATGACGGGGCAAGGGGGAAAGATCGGGAGAGAACCTATGACCAATACCGCACCCACCCTCGGCGGCATCCATCACGTGGCTTACCGCTGCAAGGACGCCAAGCAGACCGTGGACTTCTACCGCGACGTACTCGGCATGGATTTCATGCTGGCGATCGCCGAGGACACGGTGCCCTCCACCGGCGCGCCCGATCCCTACATGCACGTCTTCCTCGACTGCGGCGGCGGCAATGTGCTGGCCTTCTTCGAACTGCCCAATGCGCCCGACATGGGCCGCGACGAGGCCACCCCCGCATGGGTCCAGCACATCGCCTTCAAGGTGGAGAGCGAGGGCGACCTCGTTTCCGCCAAGGCCCGCGCCGAGGCCGCCGGGCTGGAGGTGATCGGCCCGACCCACCATGGCGTGTTCAAGTCGATCTACTTCTTCGATCCCAACGGCCATCGCCTCGAACTCGCCTGGCAGTTCGGCACCGTGGACCAGATGGCGTCCCTGCGCGCCGTCGCCGACGACATGCTCGACGAATGGGCGCGCACTCGCAAGGCGCCGCGCCATGCGGCGTGGCTGCACGAGAAGATCGCGGCGGAAAGCTGAGTGCCATGCTGCGGCTCCACGGCTACTGGCGCAGTTCGACGAGCTACCGGGTCCGCCTTGCGCTGAACCTCAAGCGGCTCGATCATGAGAACGTGCCGGTGAACCTGCTGGCGGGAGAGCAGCGGGGTGAGGGTTATCGGGCGCTGAACCCTTTCGCGGGCGTGCCGGTGCTGGAAGCGGACGGTGCGGTGCGGGCGCAGTCGATGGCGATCCTCGAATGGCTGGACGAGCGCTATCCCGAACGCCCGCTCTTGCCGGAGGGCATCGAGGAGCGTTTCGCGGCGCGCGAACTGGCCTCGGCTATAGCCACCGAACTGCACGCACCGCTCAACCTGCCGGTGCTGCAGTACCTAAAGCACGACCTCGGCCATGCTCAGGCGGACGTGGACTTGTGGTACTGGCACTGGCTGGAGAAGACCCTGACCGGCGTGGAGGCGCGGCTGGCGCAGCGCGGCTCGGGCGATTTCCTGTTCGGCGCGCCGGGCTACTTCGAGTGCGTCGCCTTGCCGCAGCTCTACAATGCGCGGCGCTTCGCGTTCGACCTCTCGGGCTATCCGCGCCTCACGCGGATCGAGGCGGCGTGTCTGGAACTCCCGGAATTCCTGGCGGCGCACCCGGACCATCAGCCCGAAGCGAGCGGGACGACAATCAGCCCTCGACCGGCGCCATGAGCAATTCGCGCAGGGCGTCGAGGCTGGGCAGAACGGTCGCTCCGGCAGCCGTCATAGCCTCGGTCGCGGGCAGCAGATCGGGAACCATGACCGTGGCGATGCCCGCCGAGGTGGCGGACAGCACGCCCGCGTAGCTGTCCTCGATGGCAACGCAGTGCGCCGGATCGACGCCGAGGCGCTCGGCGGCCAGCAGGTAGGGTTCGGGGTGCGGCTTGGCCTGCGACACGTCGCTGCGGGTGACGATGACGTCGA
Source organism: Novosphingobium sp. HR1a (assembly GCF_015594425.1). NCBI lineage: Bacteria > Pseudomonadati > Pseudomonadota > Alphaproteobacteria > Sphingomonadales > Sphingomonadaceae > Novosphingobium > Novosphingobium sp. HR1a. The sequence goes on along the minus strand of NZ_JABXWS010000049.1, from coordinate 36,507 downwards.
AGTAGCCGAGCAGGCCCGCCTTCTCCAGTCGCGGCGGCACCAGTTCGCCCGCCGTCGATGTGCAGAGCGCCAGCGGGATGCCCGCCGCGAGGAAATGTTCGAGGATCGGCACCGCGCCGGGGCGCAGGTCGACGCCTTCGTCCAGCATGGCCATGAACAGCGCGTCCGCCTCTTCATAGAAGCGCGCCAGCGGGAACTCGGGGCCCAGGCGCTGGGCGAGCATGACCTCGTTGAGATCGCGGCTGACGCCCACCATCGTATCGAGAATCTCCTCCCCCAGCGGCCAGCCGATCGCCTGGGACGTCAGCGCATAGCTGCGATGGTGCGCGGCCTCGGTGGCGATGAGGGTGCCGTCCATGTCGAAGATGGCGGCGCGGATGGGATCGGGGAAGGACTTGGGCATAGTCTCAATATGTAGGCGCGGTGCGGCGGGGCTATTGCAAAAAACGGAACTTGGCGGAGGGTTTGTGCAAGTGAGGCCACCCCGTCCGGCTAGGCCTGAACCTTACCCCGCGAGTTCCTCCAGCCCCAGTTCCACGCACAGGGCCGAGCGTGCTTCCACGCAGGCGGCCCACAGCGCCGGGCTGGCGAGGTCCCCCACCGCGATGTGCTCGGGCCACAGCCTTGCGACCAGTGCCTCGATCCGGTCCAGCTTTTCCGGCGTCGCGATGAAGCGCGGGTCTACCGTCGCCGGGTCCGCCACCACCCGCAGGCGCAGGCAGGCGGGGCCGCCGCCGTTGGCCATGCTTTCGCGCAGGTCGTGGACGAAGAGGTGGCGGATCGGGCCGTTCCCGGCGACGTGCGCTTCCAGCCAGCGCCAGACCGAGGGCGTCTCGCGCGCCTCGCCGGGGAGCACCAGCGCGGCCTCTCCCGAGGGCAGCGTCACCAACTGGGCGTTGAACAGGTAGGAGGTGATCGCGTCCGCAAGGCTGACCTCGGCGGCGGGGACTTCGACGATCTCGATCTCCGGCAGCTTCGCACGCAGCTCGGCATAGAGCGCATCGCGGTCAGCGAAAGCGAGTTCGTGGGTGAACAGCACCCGCTCGTTGGCCACGGCGACGACATCGTTGTGGAACGCGCCCGCCGCGATCGCCTCGTCCGACTGGCGGGCGAAGACAGTGCGCGTCGGCGAGAGGCCGTGAATGCGCGCGACGGCTTCGCTTGCCTCGCGATGCTGGCGGGCGGGGTAGGGGCCTCCGGTCACGCCATAGACGAAGACTTCGATGCCCGGCGTGTCGTGGCCCGCGCACAGCCGCATGTGGTTGGCCGCGCCCTCGTCGCCGAAGGGCGCAGGGATCGGCGCGTGGACGGCGAAGTGCGCCTCGTTTGCGAAGGCGATCTGAAGTTGCGCCAGCGTTTCGCGCCATTCGTGGCTGCGGTGAGGCATCGTCACGAGGTTGGCGACGGTGAGGTGGCAGCGTCCGTCCGCCGTGTCTGCCGCGGGCGAGACAGTCGCCGCGTTCGCCGCCCACATCGAGGAGGCCGACAGGGAGTTGGCGCGCAGGACCGCGTCTGCGGCCTCGACCGTGGTGCCGAGCTGGTGCAGCCACACCTCGTCGGGGCGGCGCTGGGGGAGGAAGAAGCCCTGCGCCAGCCCGCGCTCGAGATTGGCGCGCATCTTCGCCAGCCCCTGCAGCGCGGCGGTGCGCGGGGCGGACACCTTGCCGAAGTTCTTCGTCGAGGCGAGGTTGCCCAGGCTCAGTCCTGCATAGTTGTGGCTGGGGCCGACGATGCCGTCGAAGTTGATCTCTGTGCGCATGGAATTGAGCCTAGCTGGATGGGGTTATTGCGCAAGGCCCACCCCGCTGCGACTAGCGCACGAGACTTGGCAGCTTGCTGCCTAGCCGCAGCGGGGTGGGTTAGGCGTTCACGCCGGAGCGACCGTCACCGCATCGCCCACGCCGAGGCCAAGCAGCGCCGCCGCCGCCTCGTCCAGCGCGCCATCCTCGCTCACGCAGCCGAGGCAGGCACGGAATTCCGCCAGCCGCCCGGTCGCGATCAGGTGCGTCGGTTCGTCCTCCCGCACCGGGACCACCGCCGATACCGTCACCGTCTTCGCCTGTTTCACCGTGCGGATGCCATCGGTCTTCGCGATCATCGTCGGGCCGCCGTCGAAGATGTCGATGTAGTTCTGGAAGGCGAAGCCCTCGCTTTCCAGCATCCGCATGGCCGGGCGGCCGGAATAGTGCGGCTGGCCCATCACCTGCCGTGCGCCTTCGGAGAGCAGCGCAGTGTAGATCGGGTGCTTGGGCATCAGGTCGGCGATGAACTGGTTGCCGTGCTTGGCGTTGAACTCGTCGGCGTCGCGGAAACTCATGTCGAAGAAGCGGCCCGCGAGGCCGTCCCAGAACGGCGAGTTGCCCGCATCGTCGATGGCGCCGCGCAGCTCGGCCAAGGTCGTCTCGCCGAAACGCTCGCGGTGCATGGCGATGAACAGGTAGCGGCTGCGGGCCAGCAGCTTGCCGACACCCGCCGAACGCTCGGTAGCGTCGAGATAGAGCCCGCCGACTTCGCTCGCCCCGTCGAGGTCTGTGGACAGGGTCAGCATCTCGGCGCGGAAGGTGCGGTCGAGTTCCTTGGAATGCTGGGTGATGCGGCCGATGCGGTAGGAGTAGAACGGCAGTTCGGTGCCCACTTGCGAGAACGCCTGACAGGTGCCACGCACCTTCCCGGTTTCGGTGTCTTCGAGGATGAAGGCGAAGAGGTCGTTGGCGATTTCGCCGTCATCGCGGGCGAAGCATTTGGCGGCGCGTTCCAGCTTGCCTTTCAGCGTCGGCTTGTCGGGCGGCAGGTTGGTGAAGCCGCCGCCGGTGCCCTTGGCCATGCGGTAGAGCGCTTCGAGATCGCCCTCGCGCGCGGTGCGCAGCAGGAAGGTCATGCGTGTAGTGCTCCCCTGTCGAGACGGTGCAGGACGAGGGCCGTAAGGCGGGCGCGGGCGTCTAGCGAACTGGCGATCATGAACTCCTGCGGTGAATGGATCGAGCCCCCCAGCGCGCCCATCGTGTCGAGCACGGGAACGCCGCAGGCGGCGATGTTGTTGCCGTCGCACACGCCGCCGGTGTCCTGCCAGCGCATCGGCTGGCCCAAATCGGCGGCGGCCTTGCTGACGAGGCCGAACAGCGCCTCGGTCTTCGGCGTGATCGGCTTGGGCGGGCGCGAGACGTGGCCGTGGAGGTGGATATGGACGTCGTGCACCGCGCTGACCTCGGCGACGGCGGCCTCCAACAGCGCGCGGGCGACTTCCGCCAGTTCCGGTGAGCGGGGGCGCAAGTTGAAATGCAGGATCGCGAGGTCGGGCACAGTGTTGTTGGGCGCGCCGCCCTCGATCCGGGCAGGGTTGATGGTGAGGCCGTCACGAATGCCCGCCGCAAGCCGCAGCCCGAGGTCGCCGGCGGCGAGCACGGCATTGCGCCCGTCCTGCGGATTGCGCCCGGCATGGGCGGAAAGCCCGGTGACGACGGCGGCGTAATTGCCCGAACCCGGCCGCGCGCGGGCCATCGAGCCGTCGGGAAGGCCGGGCTCATAGGTCAGCGCGGCCAGCTTGACTTGCGCCAATTGTGCGATCAGCGCGGCGGAGGACAGCGAGCCGGTCTCCTCGTCGCTGTTGATGAGCACGTCGTAGCCCATCATCGGCGTACCCTGCTCGAAGGCGAGAAGTCCGGCGAGCATCAGCGACAGGCCGCCCTTCATGTCGGCGGTGCCGGGGCCGTTCAGGGTGTCCGCGTCGAGCCAGGTGCAGCTCTGGAACGGGTGCTCGCGGGCGTAGACGGTGTCCATGTGTCCGGTCAGGATCACCCGGTGGTCGGCCTCGGGGCGGACCGACAGGACGAGGTGGCGACCGTGGCCGACCTCGCGCAACTGGCCCTTGCCGTCGACTTTCTCGACCGGCGCGGGATCGACGAGGCGGACCTCGCCCGGCAGCGCGGCGAAGGCGTGGGCCAGCCGGTCGGCCATCGCCGCAAGGCCGTCCAGATTGCCCGTGCCGCTGTTGATCGCGGCCCAGTCCAGCGTCCGGTCGAGGATCGGCGCGTGCTCGATCGCTTCGAGCAGGTCCAGTTCCTCGCCCGACAGCGCGCTCATGGCCTGAGCTTGCCGTTCAGGGCGCCTGCGTTGCCCGAGGCGTCCGTCGCCTCGAAGCTGGCGACTGGGTAGGCGCAGTAATCGGCGGCATAGTAGGCGCTCGGCCGGTGGTTGCCGCTCTCGCCAAGCCCGCCGAAGGGCATCGAGCCCGCCGCGCCGGTGGTCGGGCGGTTGCGGTTGACCACGCCCGCGCGGCATTCGACGAGGAAGCGCTCCCACAGTGCGTCGTCGGCGCTTACGAGCCCGGCGGAGAGACCGAAGCGGGTGTTGTTCGCGGCTTCCATCGCGGCGTCGAAGTCCGGCACGCGGCTGACCTGCAGGACGGGGGCGAAGATTTCCTCGTCCGGCACGAACACGCCGGTCACGTCGAGCATGGCGGGGGTGACGAAGGCGGCGGAGCGGCCCTCGACCCCGGTGAAGGGGCGGATGACCTGCGCGCCGCGTGTCACGAGGCCGTCGAAGCGGGCCTTCGCGGCGGCGGCAGCAGCATCGGAGATCAGCGGGCCAATCCACGGCTCGGGCGTCTCGTTCCAGGCACCGATGACGATGCGGTCGGCGAGGGCCGCGACGGCCTCCACCAGCGCGGAGCCGAAGGCGGTGTCGGGCACGATCAGCCGCCGTGCGCAGGAGCAGCGCTGGCCGGTGGTGATGAAGGCCGATTGCACGACGACCGACGCGGCCTCGTCGACGTCGCCGTCCCAGGCCACCAAGGGATTGTTGCCGCCCAGTTCGAGGGCGAGGATCACGTCGGGCCGGTCGGCGAAGACGCGGCGGAAATGCGCGCCCGCGCCCGCCGAGCCGGTGAAGAGCAGCCCGTCGATCGCGCCCGCGACCAGCGCCTCGCCGGTTTCGCGCCCGCCCTGGATGCACTGGAAGACGTGGGGGTGATCGGCAAGGGCCTCGGCCCAGCACTCGGCCATCAGCGCGCCGGTGGCGGGCGTCATCTCGGAGGGCTTGAAGACCACCGTGTTGCCCGCGAGCAGGGCTGGCACGATGTGGCCATTGGGCAGGTGGCCGGGAAAGTTGAACGGACCGAGCACCGCCATCACGCCGTGGGGACGGTGACGCAGCACGGCCTGCCCGAACGGCATGTCGGTGCGCTTCTCGCCCGCGCGCTCAGCCTGCGCCGCGATCGAGATACCGACCTTGCCGATCATCGAGGCGACTTCGGTGCGGGTTTCCCAGAGCGGTTTGCCGGTTTCGCGCGCGATGGTTTCGGCGAGCGCGTCCTTGCGGGCCTCAAGCGCGCTTCTGTAGCGTTCTGCCGCCTTTGTGCGGGTTTCCACAGGGAATGAGCCCCAGTGAGCAAATGCCTTGCGCGCGCGAAGAAGCGCGGCCGAAACCACTTCGGAATCGGCAACTTCGCCTTCCCAGACAAGCGTGCCGTCAACCGGATCGAAGGATTTGAGGGTGGTCATGCCTGCTGCCTCGTCACCGCGAAGATTCCGGTCGCATTGCCACTGTCGAACGTGAGGTCGAGGAGGCCGGTTTCCGGGTCGATGTCGCGTGAAATGAACTCGTAGAACGACCCCGGAACTTCGCGGATGACCTCGCTGCCGTCGGGCAGGCGGAAGGGCCGGGCGACTTTGTCGGCCAGGATTGCGGTCTGCCGCACGCGGCCATTGCGGGAAATCTCGACGGCCGGTTTCAGCGGATAACCCTCTGATTTCAAAGAATCGGAATGAGCCTCGACGTCGGGGACGCGGGTGGTCGCATGGTTGAAAGCATTGCCCTCGGTGGCGATCCAGGCACCTTCCTTGCTATGCTCCAGCAGCGCTTCGTAATCCGCCAGCGTCGGGGCAGCGTGCTGCCGGTCGAAGGCACGCAAGGCCCCGCGCAGAATGGTCACCCCGTCCTCGATCCAACAGTCCCCATCGCGCGCGAGCACATCGAGTGCGGCCCACTCGGCCTCCCCCAAGGGATCGACGGAAGCGCCGAATATGGCGGCCGCGGCGGCCTGCGCGGTGCCGGGAAGCTGGTCGATGTGCAATTCGGAAACGAAGAACTGCGGCACGGAGGCGGGCAGGTCGACCTGCACATAGGCGCGGCCGGTCATCGTCAGCGCGGGCAGGGGGTAGAGCCCGCGCACTTCATAACCCAGCGGAGCGAGGAAACGGCCGAAAGCCTCATGTCCCGAGGGGAGCGCGCCGGTCGCACCGTCGATCGTGCGCAGGGCGCCGTGGTCGAAGACAATCGGCTCACCAGCGGCGCGCATCCGGTCGATATAGCGGGCGGCGGTCGGCACTCGCTCCAAAAGGTCGAGGAAAAGCACGGCGTTGAGCGCCATGGCCACTTGCGCGCGGCTGGTGCGCTCGGCCGATCCGGCCAGTTCCGGTGCGATCCGAAGCGTCTCCAGAGCGTCTTGCGCCTTGGCCTCACCGACAATCGGCCCGAGCAGGCGAGCGAGCGTTCCAAAGTCCGAAGATACAGGAATCATCGATCCCCCGTTGTTCATTTATTGCGTGTACGGGAAACATAGGAAAGCCATTTGCGGAAGTCCATGCCCCTGCGAAAGAAGCCTGCGAGGCAGCATCTTTGTGTTTTCACGGTAGGCGCTTAGAAGGCCATCAGGTCAATGGATGGAGCGGGTTATGGTGTTTCTCGAAAGGCTCGGCGTGAGCCTGCCCCTCATTCAGGCACCGATGGCCGGGACCAGCACTCCGCTGCTGGCGGCGGAAGTCTCGAATGCCGGGGCGCTCGGCTCGATCGGCGTCGGCGCGACGGATGCTGGCGGCGCGCGGGCCATGATCGGGGAACTGCGCGAGCGTACGGATCGCCCCTTCAACGTGAACCTGTTCGTCCATCGCACGCCAGTTGCCGACGCCGCATGCGAGGCGGCGTGGCTGGACTGGCTGCGCCCGCTCTTCGCCGAGTTCGGGGCCGAGCGGCCACAAACTCTGCAATCGCCTTATACGAGTTTCGCGGATGATCCTGCGATGCTGGCGATGTTGCTGGAGACCCGGCCGCCGGTGGTGAGCTTTCATTTCGGCCTGCCCGCCGCCGATGCCATCGCCGCGTTGCGCGAGCGCGGCATCGTGATGCTGGCGACGGCGACGAATATCGATGAGGCGCGCGCCATCGCGGCAGCCGGGATTGACGCCGTGGTCGCGCAAGGAATCGAGGCGGGCGGTCATCGCGGTATGTTCGATCCCGGAGCGCCCGATCCCGGGCTCGGCACCATGGCGCTGACGCGGCTGCTGGTGCGCGAAGCCGGACTACCGGTGATTGCCGCGGGCGGCATCATGGACGGCGCCGGGATCGCCGCCGCGCTCGATCTCGGCGCGGTGGCGGCGCAACTCGGGACCGCCTTCATCGATTGCCCGGAATCGGCGGCGGACGAGGGCTATCGTGCAGCGCTCAAGGGGCCGGGTGCGTGGCACACGACACTGACGCCGCTGGTGTCAGGGCGCCCCGCGCGGGCGCTGGCGAACCGGTTCACGGCGCTCGCAGCAGAGGTGGGCGGGCGGCAGGTGCCGGACTATCCGATCACCTATCACGCCGGGAAAGCACTGAATGCTGCGGCCAAGGCGAAGGGCGAGTACGGGTTCGGAGCGCAGTGGGCCGGTCAGGGCGCACCGCTGGCGCGGACAATGCCTGCAGCCGAGATGGTCGCGGTTCTGATGGCGGAACTGAAAGCCGTGAGGACGCGGGGCTAGCCCGGATCCGCGATCTTTCACCCATTTCCCGTCACCCTGAACTCGTTTCAGGGTCCATTTCGCCGATAGTGCGGTAGCTGGATCAGCAAACCGACAGCGCGGCGTAAGCAGCGACGCTCCGGCACCAATTGCTCGATGGACCCTGAAACGAGTTCAGGGTGACGGGGGCGTTACAGGTGTGGGAGGGCGTGGTTCCGGCTCGGGAACCACGCCCTCAAATCCCCATCACCCGTGCGCGCCGAACTCGTTCGCCAGCGCGGTGGTGATCCGCAACGACAACGCATAGGACCGCGCGATCGGGTCGATGAAGTCCTTGTGGATCTGCGCATAGCCCGTCGCGCTGGAATCCGGGTAGTCGCTGGGGGCGTCCACCGCGAAGTCGCTGATCGAGGGGAAATGCACCGGGAAGGCGCGGCGCAGCTGGGCCAGGCCGTCCTCGACGCGCAGGGTGAAGAACATCTCCAGCACGTCGTCGCGGCTGATGTCGTTGGCGCGGCTGAACTGCGGGGTCATCACCGAGCGCAGGAACATGTGCTGGAACAGCGCGATGCGCAGCGCATGGAGCACGCCGAGCGAACGGCGCGTATGCTCGCGGTCGGCCTGCGGAGCCTCGTCCGGGACGAGATCGAGCAGGCGGTGCAGCTTCAGCGCATCGACGCGCAGGCGCGAGGCGAGGCGGCGGTAGACACCGGCGCGGTCGTCCTTGGTCAGATATTCCGCCAGCTTGAGGCAGGCGTCCGCAATGTTCTCCTCACCACCGCGATAGGGACGGCTGGCCCAGTAGGCCGAGTTGAACAGCTCGCCATAAGCCGAGACGGTCTTGATCGAGGCGAGCGCATTGGCGGCGCGGGCGAGGCGCACGATCTGGCGGCCTCGCGCGGATTCGCGCAGCAGGCCGGCGATTTCCTCGCGGTTTCCGTCGGCCGCCGTGCCGATGCCGGCGATCACGTTCACCGGGTAACCCAGCTGCTGCAGGATCGCGTTATGCGGGATCGCGCGGATCTGGCGCAGGTTCATCGAGCGGTCGGAGGCAAGGTCCGACTGGCGGCGCGACTTGCGGCTGCCGGTATCGTTCAGCAGGCCGAGGCCGAACGCGGTGATCGCGCGGCTGTAGGTCGAGCTTTCCAGATGTTCGTGCTGGACCGAACGGATCGCGCGGTAGAAGTCGAGGCTGAGGTCGGTGCGGCGGTAGAACAGGTCCGTCGGCACGTTGACGTCGGCGTCCCACAGCGGGCGCTCGGCCATGCGGGTGAGGGTGGCCAGCGCCAGTCCGTCCGAGCCGAACCAGAGGTAGCCGTCGCCGCCCTGGAAGCTGACTTCGGGCTCCAGCCTGATCCCTGCGCGCAGAAAGCGGCGGCGGGCCCAGGGCGACATCTGCCAGTCGAACCGGTCGTCGATGCTGGAGGGGTGGCAGCCGCGACCCATCGATTCGCCGCCGGTGTTGAAGATCAGCGCGCAGACGTCGGACAAGCCGTTGGCGGCCATGGCTTCCGACAGGCGGCCCTGCAGGCGTTCGATGGCGAGCGCGGCAGGCACCTGACCCACGAAGCGGCCTGCGTCGGAGAAGCCGGTCTGGATTGAGACGCGGCCACGCCGCCTTGCGTAATCGCGGTAGGCGGGCTCGGCCAGCACCGCGTCGAGGAAGCGGCCGCCGTGTTCCAGCGCGGTTTCGGTCTCGAACAGCGGCGAGACGTCGACCTTCTCGTCGATACCGAACATGCGCGCGAAATAGAGCGCGGCGAGCACGGTGGTCGGCTCCTCGCACTCGGCCACCAGCATGCGGATCGGCGCGTCGGCGTCGATGTGGCCGAGGATCTGCGCCATCGCGAGGAACTGGCGCACGGCGGTGCTGTTCTCGATCGCCAGCGCCGCGAAGTTGGACTTGAGCGGCTTCACTTCGGCCAGCAGCTCGCGCATCCGCACCAGCGCGGCCTGGCTGGCAAGGCTGAGCTTGCCGTCCGGATCGATGCGGCGGCGGATCGCGTTCTGCAGCTGCGAGGCGTTCACGCGGAAGTGGATGCCGCCCATGCCGAGGCCGTCGGCGCGCATCGCGGCGGCGGTGACGAGGAGGGCGCGCGCCTGCTCCTGATCGGCGTGGCGGGCCTCGTCCTCAAGCCGGGTGATCACGCCTTCGAGGCTGATGATCTTGTCGGCGTGCTCGGCGGTGAGGCCGTTGGCGGCGGCGGACAGCGCCTCGGGATCGGTGAGATCCTGCTTGAAGGCAGCGACGGCCTCTGCCGTGTGGGCGTGGGCGCGGGAGAGCTGCGCCGCGATTTCCGGTGCGGCCTGCTCCAGCGCTTCGGCGTAACCGGCCAGACGTTGGGCCTTTTCCTCAAGCCGGTAGCGGATCGAGGTGGACCACGAGATGTCGGTGCGGCCGTCCATGTCGTAGCCGACCCAGTGGGCGAAGCGCACCGGCATCGGGTTCAGGCCCTTCCAGCGCTTGGGCCAGCGGGCGGCGGCAAGGTCGAACAGGCGGGCGTTGATGCGATCACGCGCCTTCTGGCCGCGTGCCATCGCCGCCATCGCCGCGTCATGCTCGGAATCGAGCGTGATCGTGTCGCGAGCGGGCGAGGCGACGCAGACCGAGGCTACGCTGAAATCGCCGTTGGAGGCGGAGGTGGTGACGGCTTCGGTCTGCGCGGCGGTCAGCAGGAAGGTCGGGTGCGCGGTGAAGACGACATGCGCCGCCGGGCGCTGCCAACGCACCGCGAAGGCGGTGAAGTCGTCGTCATCGGCGGTCTTGGCGGCAAGTGCGTCGAGCGCCTTGTCGTTCTCCGCGATGGGCATGGTGCCCAGAATGCGGTCGAGCCGGGAAGCGCGGGCGCGCAGCCCCTCGCAGTCCATTTCGGAAACGAGCGCCTCGATGTCGTCGAGGGACATCTCGCCGTTTTCCAGTGCCCGCGACAGTTCCAGTCCGAGCTGGAACACGGGGTTGAACAGCGGCGTCACCGCCGTGAGCTTGTGCAGCTCCTTGAGGCGGGCGTCGAGAGCATCGACGGTGCCCAGCGCCAACTGGCCCGACCCGGCCGCCATCAGCGGGCGAGGCCCGCTGCGAGGCGTGCTTCGGCCTCGATCTTGGCGACGTCCGGCTTGCCCTTGGGGACCATCCAGCTGCCGCCGACACAGATCACCGCGTCCAGCGCCAGCCATTCGGGCGCGTTCTGCGGGGTGACGCCGCCGGTTGGGCAGAATTTCGCGGCCATCAGCGGGGCGGAGATCGCCTTCAGCGCGGGCGGGCCGCCGGCTGCCATCGCCGGGAAGAACTTCAGGCGGTCGAACCCGCATTCCAGCGCGAACATCACGTCGCTGGCGTTGGCGGTGCCGGGAAGGAAGGGGATCTTCGACTTGTAGGCGGCTTCGGCGAGGTTCGGCGTCAGGCCGGGCGAGACGATGAACTCGGCGCCCGCGTCGATCGAACGCTTGAGGTCGTCCGGCGTCAGCACCGTGCCTGCGCCGACGACGGCGCCGGGGACCTGCTTCATCACCTTGATCGCCTCGATCGCGCATTCGGTGCGCAGCGTCACCTCCAGTGCGGGCAGGCCGCCGGCGACGAGCGCCTCGGCGATCGGCAGGGCGTGCTCGATGTCCTCGATGACCAGAACCGGGATCACCGGGGCGAGGCGCATGACCTTCTCGACGGCTTCTGATACGCTAGTCATTACTGGAGGTGCTCCCTTGCGAAGGCGGCCGCTGCGCCGAACAGGCCGGGCTGCGGATGAGTGATGAGCTTGACGGGCAGGGTGGCCATCAGGCCGGCGAAGCGGCCTTTGGCGCGGAACCGCTCGGCAAAGCCCGAGGTCTTGATGGTCTCGCGGATGCGGTAGCCAAGGCCACCGGCGATGACGACGCCGCTGGCGCCCTGCGCCAGCGCGCAGTCGCCCGCCGCCGCGCCGAGCGCGAGGCAGAAACGGTCCACGGCGGCGACGGCAAGGCTGTCCGTGCCTTCCGCGGCGGCGGTCCAGATCTGCACGTCGGTCAGTTCGTGGATCGCCTTGTGCTCCATCGCGGCCAGCGTCGCGTAGATATCGACGATGGCCGGGCCGGAGACGACGCGCTCCACCGAGACGCGGGTGTGGCGCTTGCGCAGACGGGCGAGGATGGCGTCCTCGATCTGGTCGAGCGGGGCGTAGTCGGTGTGGCCGCCCTCGGTCGCCTGGACGTGGTAGCTGCCCCCCTCTGATTTAGGACGGCCATCGCGGTAGAGGTGCGCCACGCCAAGGCCGGTGCCGGGGCCGAGGATGCTGAGCGTGCCCGATGCGGGCAGCGCCTCGTCCGGGCCGGTCAGATAGAGGAAGTCGCTCTCGTCCGCGCAGGCGACGGCGTGGGCGACGGCCGCGAAGTCGTTGATGATGGTCTGGCGCGTGGGGCCAAGCATCTCCTGGATCTTCGCGGGGCGCAGGATCCAGGGGTTGTTGGTGAACTTGATGACCTCGTTGCCGACCGGGCCTGCCACCGACATGGCGACGGCATCGGGCAGGGTGCCGCCGTTCATGGCGCGGAACGCCTCCCACGCCAGCTGGAAGCTGCCGTGGTCCTTGGTGTGCAGCGTGGCGGGTTCGCCCAGCGTGATCCGGCCGTCATCGCCGATAGTGGCGATGGCGAAGCGGGCATGGGTGCCGCCGATGTCGACGGCTACGATTTCCGTCGTCACAGCCCGGCAACCTCCAGCATCGACGAGCCGCCGTGTTCGGCGCTCGACGCGTTGATGCGGAACATCGCGAAGAGTTCGCGGCCGGTGCCCATCGCGGGCGGCGGGGTCGGCGCAGGTTCGCGGCCCGAAAGGTCGGCGGTGGTGGAGATCGTGCCGTCCTCTGCCGAGAGACGCACGATGTCACCGTCGCGCAGGTACGCCAGCGGACCGCCCGCGAAGGCTTCAGGGGTGACGTGAATGGCGGCGGGCACCTTGCCCGAAGCGCCCGACATGCGCCCGTCCGTCACGAGCGCGACCTTGTGACCGCGATCCTGCAGGACGCCCAGCGGCGGGGTCAGCTTGTGCAGTTCGGGCATGCCGTTGGCGCGCGGGCCCTGGAAGCGGACGACGACGATGACGTCCTTGTCCAGTTCGCCGGCCTTGAACGCCTTCGCCACGCCTTCCTGATCGTCGAACACGCGGCACGGGGCCTCGATCGTCCAGCGTTCGGCATCGACCGCGCTGGTCTTGAAGGTGCCGCGGCCCAGGTTGCCGTCCACCAGACGCATGCCGCCATCGGGCAGGAACGGGTTGGAGACCGGGCGCAGCATCGTGTCGTCGCCGCTGACCGCCGGGGCGGGGGTCCAGCCCAGTTCGCCATCGACCATCACCGGCTCGTCCGCATAGGCGCTCATGCCGCCTTCGGCCACGGTCAGGATGTCCCGGTGGGCGAGGCCGCTGTCGAGCAGCTCGCGGATCACCCAGGCCATGCCGCCCGCCGCGTGGAAGTGGTTCACGTCGCCCGAGCCGTTGGGATAGGCGCGGGTGATGAGCGGGACCACGCCCGAAAGCTCGTCGAAGTCCTGCCAGTCGATCAGGATGCCGCCCGCGCGCGCCATGGCGGGCAGGTGGATCGCGTGATTGGTCGAGCCGCCGGTGGCGAGCAGACCGGCGATGGCGTTGACGATCGCCTTTTCGTCCACGACCTTGGCCATCGGGCGATAGTCCCCGCCCTTGCGGGTCATCGCCGCCAGACGGTGCGTGGCCGAGCGGGTCAGCGCGGTGCGCAGCGGGGTGTTCGGCGGCACGAACGCGGCGTTCGGCATGTGCAGCCCCATCATCTCCATCATCATCTGGTTGGAGTTGGCGGTGCCGTAGAAGGTGCAGGTGCCCGGCGAGTGATAGCTGGCGCTTTCGCTGGCGAGCAGTTCCTCGCGGCCGACCTTGCCTTCGGCGTAGAGCTGGCGGACCTTCTGCTTCTCCTTGTTGGAGATGCCGGTGGGCATCGGGCCGGACGGCACGAAGATCGCGGGCAGGTGGCCGAAGCGCAGCGCGCCGATGACGAGGCCGGGGACGATCTTGTCGCAGATGCCCAGCAGCGCCATGCCGTCGAACATCGCGTGGGACAGGGCGACGCCGGTGGACAGCGCGATGACGTCGCGGCTGAACAGCGACAGCTCCATGCCGTCGAAGCCCTGCGTCACGCCGTCGCACATGGCGGGCACGCCGCCCGCGACCTGGGCCGTGGCGCCCACTTCACGCGCGAACAGCTTCATCTGCTCGGGGTAGCGGCCGTAGGGCTGATGCGCCGAGAGCATGTCGTTGTAGGCGGTGACGATGCCGAGGTTGACCGCCTTGTTCCCGGCGATCGTCGCCTTGTCCTCGCCCGAGGCGGCGAAGCCGTGCGCGAGGTTGGAGCACGAGAGGAAGCTGCGGTCGGAATGGCGGTCCGTCTCGCGGGCGATCATGTCGAGATAGCGCGCGCGGCTGTCCTTCGACCGTTCGATAATACGGTCGGTGACGCGCGCGACCACCGGGTGGAGGTTGGTCATGGTCTACTCCTGGTCTTTCGCGACATCCGGCTTCTTCCCGCCCCGCATGTGCGCGGGACGGTAACCGGTGTCAATCGCTATATTCCGGCCCGTATGGGCCTGCTCAAGCAAACTTCGGTGCTGGCACGAGGTCACTCGTGCCAGGTTACTCCGTCACGTTCGGCGAGGGCGATCGCGGCGGACGGCCCCCAGCTTCCGGCAGTGTAAGTCTTGGGCTCCTGCGCCTGTTCCTCCCAGCCGGAGCGGATCGCGTCGATCCATTCCCATTGGGCTTCCACTTCGTCGCGGCGCACGAACAGGGTCTGGTCGCCTTCGATGAGGTCAAGCAGCAGGCGTTCGTAGGCGATGCGGCGCTGGTGGTCGGCGAAGGCGTCGGGGCGGGTGATCGCCAGCGGCACCGAGCGCAGGCCGTAGCCGTCGCGGTCCAGCCCCGGCACCTTGGCCATGAGCGAGAGGGTGATGTTCTCTTCCGGCTGGATGCCGATGACGAGGCGGTTGGGCACCGTCTTCGCGCCGCGACCGTGGAAGATCGAGTGCGGCACGTCGCGGAACTGCACGACGATCTCGGTCGTGCGCTTGGGCAGGCGCTTGCCGGTGCGCATGTAGAAGGGCACGCCCTGCCAGCGCCAGTTGTCGATGAAGCCCTTGATCGCGACGAAGGTTTCGGTGTTCGAATCCTTGCCGAGTTCTTCATCATAGCCGGGAACGGCCTTGCCGGTGATCGCGCCTGCGCGGTACTGGCCGGTGACGGTTTCCTCGGGCTTCACCTTGCGCAGCGAGTGAAGGACCTTGACCTTCTCGTTGCGGATCGAGGTGGCGTTGTACGAAACCGGCGGCTCCATCGCCACGAGCGCGAGCAACTGGAGCATGTGGTTCTGCACCATGTCGCGCAAGGCGCCGCTGTCGTCGTAGTAGGCGACGCGCGATTCGAGGCCCACGGTCTCGGCCACGGTGATCTGCACGTGGTCGATGTGCGCGGCGTTCCACAGCGGCTCGAACATCAGGTTGGCGAAGCGCAGCGCCAGGATGTTCTGCACCGTCTCCTTGCCGAGATAGTGGTCGATCCGGAAGATCCGGTCCTCGGGGAAGGCGCTGGCCACCGCGTCATTGATGACCTTGCTCGATGCGAGGTCCACCCCGAGCGGCTTTTCGAGCCCGATGCGCACGTTGCCGCTGGCAAGGCCGCTCTTTTCGAGGCCGTGGATGGTCGGTTCGAACAGGCTGGGCGCGGTGGACAGGAAGATCGACAGGCCCTGCTTCGGGGTGCCCACCTTCTCGGCCAGCGCGTGGAAGCTGTCGATGTCGTTGGCGTCGAGCGGCTGGTAGCTCAGCCGGTTGAGGAACTGCGCCAGGCTGCCTCGGCGACCGGCGGGCAGGAACTGCTCCAGCGATTCGCGCGCGAAGTTGCGGAAGCCCTGGTCGTCCATGTCCGACCGGGCGGTGCCGATGATTTCGATGTCAGGACCCAGCAGGCCTTCCGCGTCGAGCGCGCAAAGCGAGGGGAGGAGCATCCTGCGTGAAAGATCGCCCGTGGCGCCGAAGAGGAGCAGGCGATCGGAAGTGAATTGCGTCACGGTACCCTTTCCACCGGACGACCGCGCTCCTCCTCGCAGCCGTTGATGATTGTTCTCAAGGCTGCACGGCGTCATGTCCACTTGTGGGCGGACTGCCATGCGGTTGCGCCATAACAAAGGCCGCCGCCGAGCGCTAGGGCGCTGAAGGCATGCAAGCACGTTTTCCAAACTCGCCGAGGGGCGAATGGACACGGAAATGTCATTTCCGGCGTTGGTGAATACGAATGTTGCAACAATAGTGTCTTGGAACCATGTCACGCGCGGATTTGAATCTTCGGTGCACACCCACCGCGACCTCAGGAGCATTACAGGCATGAGCATCGAGGGCGTCCACCTCCTCGAACATCTCCAGACCCCCGCGATGATGATCGTGCGGGGGCAGGTGCGCTTCGCCAACAGCGCGGCGAAGGCACTGCTGGGCGCGCATATCGTCGGGCAGGACGTGCGCATCGCCATTCGCGAGCCGCGCGCGGTCGCCGCGATTCTCAGCGACGAGGGCGGTTCGGCGCGGGTCAAGGGGCTGTCCACCGGCGGGTCGGTGTGGGAAGTCGACTGCAAGGTCGTCGGTCTCTACGAGCGGCTGGTCAGCCTCTACGACTTGTCGGAGCGGGTCAGCGTGGCCAAGTCCCACGCCGATTTCGTCGCCAATGCCAGCCACGAACTGCGTACCCCGCTCGCCAACGTCATCGGTTATTGCGAGACGCTGATGAACCCCAAGGCGGGCGGCGACGAGGCGTTGCGCAACCGGTTCCTCGGCACCATCCGCCACGAGGCGCAGCGGATGCAGGCGCTGATCTCGGACCTCATGTCGCTCTCGCGCATCGAGGCGGTGAAGCACGAGGCGCCGTCGGACAGCGTCGATCTGGTGGCGATGGCGAACGAGGTCGCGGGTGAATTCAAAGGCGCCATGGAGGTCCATGTCCGCGCCAACCAGCCCGATACGGTCATCGCCGGAGATCGCGGCCAGCTTTCGCAGGTCCTTCGCAACCTGATCGACAACGCGCGCAAGTACGCCAGGCCGGGCGGGCCGGTAGAGGTCTCGGTGGAAGCCGCCAGCACCGGCTGGGTGCTCGTCACCGTGCGCGACGAGGGGGAGGGCATCGCACCCGAGCACTTGCCGCGCGTGACCGAGCGCTTCTACCGCGCCGACACCAGCCGCAGCCGGGCGGCGGGCGGAACGGGGCTGGGCCTCTCGATCGTCAAGCACATCGTCGAGCGGCACCGCGGCCGCTTCGACATCGAGAGCCGGCAGGGCATCGGCACCACCGCCTCGCTGATGCTGCCGCTCAAGGGAGAGTAAGGTACGGCCGAGGGAGCTTCGACAAGCTCAGCCTGAGCGGAGGCAGGGTAAACTTCCCAATTCCGCTCAGGCTGAGCTTGTCGAAGCCCCCTCGGCGCACAGCGTCACCCAGTCTCAGAAATCAAGCTCGAAGCGCGTGCCCACCACGTTGGCGTCGTAGCTGCGCTCGCCTGAGGGCAGCGCCGCCGCTCCGTTATAGCGCATCAGCGCGTAATTGACGTTGAAGCGCAGGTACTGGATCGGCGACCACACCAGTGCGGCGATATAGCCGTTCTGCGTTCCGCCGCGAATGTCGCGGTCGTTGAGGTCCAGCCAGTCGTAGCGCAGCGCCACCTGGATCGAGCCGGGGCCGTCCTTGTCGAGCGGATGGGCAGGCGCGTTGGTCGTGAAGATGCCGCCCTTGTACCCGCGCGAATCGCCCTCGGTGAGGAAATAGCCGACTTCGCCGTAGGCCCCCTGGAAGCCCACGGTTGGCAGGCCCACGCGGTCGGCGGCGAGGTGGTAGTATTCCGCCGCGCCCCACCAGCGGCCGGAGATCGCCGCCATTTCCGCGCCGTACATCGTCTCGTCCTCGACGTTCATCGCGGGCGTGCCGATCAGGCGGGTGTTGGTGCCGTGGGCATAGGGACGCTGCCGATAGCGGGTGCTTGCCTCGGCCAGACGCCCGAGCCGGCGCCAGTGCGCCGAGCCTGCCAGATGCAGCTGGATCTTGCCCAGCCTGGGCGCGAACACCAGCCGTCCATCGACCGAATAGCTGTTGTTCTCGTCCCCGCCGTTGACCCCGTCGGTTGAATTGGCGAGCGAAGTCGGATCGTCGGTGAACACGCCCAACTGCGCGATCCACGGACCCTTGCCGTACTGCATGCCAAGGCCGAGGCGTCGCTCGAAGTTGAAGGCGTCGGTGAAGGCGGCCCGCTCCATGACGCTGCCCGAGGTGTCGCCGGTCAGTTCGTCGAGCGACCAGAACGCATTCTGGTTGCCAATCTGCACCTGCCACGGCCCGTTCCTGTACGTGATGAAGGTATCGACGAGGTCCACCGCGTTGTCGGAAAGCTCGAACTCCAGTTTGTACGAGAGATTGCGGGTCAGCGATCCCTCGCCGCCAAGCCTCAGGCGGCGCATCTCGCTGGAGAAACCCAGTCCCCGGTCGTCGAGTCCCCCGGGGGCGGAAACGAATCCGGCATCGGCCTGGATGCGGCCCTTGACCTTGAAGGCCTTGCCGCCTTGCGTGAATTGCGGACTGCCCTTCCATGCGATCGCGGTTTCGTCGTCGGACTTCACAATCGGATCGGTCGTGGCGGCGAGAATGGGCGCCGAGGTGTTGGTCTGCCGTGTGACGGAGTCCGTTGCCGCGGTCTGCACGTCCGGTGTCGAACCAAGTCGGCGTTCCAGGGCTTCGAGCCGAGCGCGAAGAGCCCGGACCTCGGTACGCAGCGCTTCGGCGTCCTCCCCGTTCGCGGGGTGTGCAAAGGCAGGCACGGCCATGGTTGTCATGACGAGGGCCATGGCGGTTCCGGCAGCAAATGTGCGCATCGGCGTCGGTTTCTCTCGCAAGGAATCGGGTGTCTTGCGGGTGGCCAGTATGTCCTCAAAATGACGGTTAAATGACATTTCCGAGACAGCCTCTCGCATTCCGCCAGCGGATGGGGCCGTTTTGCGGGCGTTACGGAAGGTTTCGGTGCGAGAACGTTGCAAAATAATGACAGGTGCTTGCGTCTTCGACCGATGCCCGCCCTGATGCGTCAGGGCGATTCGAAGGCGGCAAAGCGCTTTCATCGACGTGCTTGCCATCGGTTGCGCTCACTCGTAGACCCCGTCCAAGCGCATGTATCTGCAAGGTCGGGCAAAACCCGTCCGGGCATGGCGGGGAAACGGCCGCCTGGGCACCGTTGGGACGGGCAATTTTATCAGGCCGCGCAACGATGTCATCTTTTTGTCATGGAAGTGTCATTGAAGCCCAATAGGGGCGTCCCAGGATAGAAGCCCAAGGGGTTTATCAATGCGTACGACCAAGACTTTCATTTTCGCCGCCGTCTCGCTTGCCGCTCTCAGCGCTTGCGGTGGTTCGGGTGGTTCCTCGGCCGGTTCGCGCGATTTCGTGCGCGCCGTCGGTTCCTCGACCGTCTACCCGTTCGCCACTGCGGTTGCGGAAGGCTACGCCAAGGCTGCTGGCGTGAAGTCGCCGGTCATCGAATCGACCGGCACGGGCGCGGGCATGAAGCTGTTCTGCGCCGGCGTCGGCGCCCAGCACCCCGACATCGAGGACGCCTCGCGCCGGATGAAGAAGTCCGAGTACGAGGAATGCCAGAAGAACGGCGTCAAGGAGATCGTCGAGGTCCAGGTCGGCATCGACGGCATCGCCTTCGCCGAATCGAAGAGTGGCCCCGGCTTCCAGCTGACCCCGACCGACATCTACAAGGCGCTGGCGGCCAACCCCTTCGGCAAGCCCAACACCGCGAAGACCTGGAAGGACGTCAATCCGTCGCTCCCCGCCGAGCCGATCCTCGTCTACGGCCCGCCCTCGACCTCCGGCACGCGTGACGCGCTCAAGGAACTGATCCTCGAGGCCGGTTGCAAGACCGATGCCGCCACCAAGGCGCTCAAGGACAGCGACAAGAACAAGTACGAGGCAGTCTGTCACGACATTCGCGAGGATGGTCCTTATGTGGACGCCGGCGAGAACGACAACCTGATCGTCCAGAAAATCTCGCAGAACCCCAAGGCCGTCGGCATCTTCGGCTACTCGTTCCTCGAAGAGAACCCGGACAGCCTGAAGGGTATCCCGATGTCGGGCGTGACGCCGACTTACGCGACGATCTCGGACTATTCCTACCCTGGTGCGCGTCCGCTCTACATCTACGTGAAGAAGCAGCACCTCGCGCCGATCAAGAGCCTGCAGGGCTACGTCGCCGAGTGGGTGAAGTCGTGGGGCCCCGATGGCCTGGCCCAGAAGAAGGGCATGGTCATTTCGCCGGACGACGTGCGCAAGAAAAGCGCCGACATCGTCGCGAACATGACCCCGCTCGACCCTGCCGAGCTGAAGTAAGCACTTGAGGAAAGGGCCGGGCGGCCAGACATGATACTCACCGGAGTTCTCCTGGCCGTCCTCGGCCTCGGCCTTGTCGGCTGGTTCGCCGCGCGCGGCCGGGCGCGGCTGCTCTATACCGGCCGGGGGTCGATGCACTCGATGCCCGCCTATCACGGCTGGCACCTGGCGCTGTGGATCGTCGTCCCGGCGCTGGTCGCCTGGCTGGTGTGGCAGGCGGTGATGCCCGGCCTTGTCCAAGGCGCGGTCTTCGCCACCCCCGCCGCGCATGGCCTGCCGACCGACCCGTTCCAGCTGGGCGCCATCGTCGCCGAGGCGCAGACCATCGCCTCCGATCCCAATGCCGTCGCCTTCAACCCGGAGGCGCAGGCGCTGGTCGAGCCGTTCCGGCAGGCGCAAGTGAAGTTCGGCCTGATCGGCGCGGTGATCGTGCTGATCGTCGCCTTTGCGGGCGGCGCCTTCGGCTTCACGCGCATCCGCCCGGACTTCAAGGCCCGTACCCATGTCGAGCGCTTGGTGCTGGGCGTGCTGCTGGCAGCCTCGCTGCTGGCGATCCTGACCACCTTCGGCATCGTCGCCTCGCTGGTGTTCGAGGCAGGCATGTTCTTCAAGGACGTGTCGCCGATCGCCTTCCTCACCGGCACCCACTGGTCGCCGGCGAGCACGATGGGCGACAACATCAACAACAACTTCGGCGCGGTGCCGCTGTTCTGGGGCACGATCTACATCGGCGCGATCATCGCCATGATCGTCGCGATCCCGCTCGGCCTGATGAGCGCCATCTATCTGACGCAGTACGCCACGCGCGACGTGCGCAAGTGGGTGAAGCCGCTGCTGGAGATCCTCGCGGGCATTCCCACGGTGGTCTACGGCTACTTCGCCGCGCTGACGGTCGCCCCGCTGATCCGCGACTTCGCTGCTTCGCTGGGCATGGCCAACCCCTCGACCGAGAGTGCGCTCGCCGCTGGTCTCGTCATGGGCGTGATGATCATCCCGTTCGTCTCCTCGATGGCCGACGACGCGCTGGCCGCGGTGCCCCGCGCGATGAGCGACGGTTCGCTGGCCCTTGGCGCCACCCGCTCGGAGACGATCAAGAAGGTGCTGCTGCCCGCCGCGCTGCCCGGCATCGTCGCGGGCGTGATGCTGGCGATCAGCCGCGCCATCGGCGAGACGATGATCGTCGTCATGGCGGCCGGTGCCGCCGCCAACCTTTCGGCGAACCCGTTCGCCTCGATGACGACCGTGACCTACCAGATCGTCCAGATGCTGACCGGCGACCAGGAGTTCAACAGCCCCAAGACGCTGTCGGCCTTCGCGCTCGGCCTGGTGCTGTTCATCGTCACCCTCATCCTCAACATCGTCGCCCTGCGCGTCGTGAAGCGGTTCCGCGAAGCCTATGAGTAAGTCAGACTGGAATTCGCCCGAGGCGGTCCGCCGCCTCGCGAAGCGCCACGCCGCCGAGAAGCGCTTCAAGCTCGTCGGGCTGGGCGCGATCGTCCTGAGCCTCGGGTTCCTGGCGCTGCTGCTCGTCATCATGCTGAAGAACGGCGTCGCCGGGCTCGACTGGGACTTCCTGTCCGGCTCGGACTCGACCGATGCCACCACCGCAGGCGTGTGGGGCGCGGCCAAGGGCTCGCTGCTCACCATGATGGTGACGCTGCTGCTCAGCTTCCCGATGGGCGTGCTCGCCGCGATCTATCTGGAAGAGTTCGCGCCTAAGAAGAAGTGGATCGAGTGGGTCGAGGTGTCGATCAACAACCTCGCCGCCGTGCCTTCGATCATCTTCGGCCTCTTGGGCCTGGCGGTGTTCATCAACACCTTCCAGATGCCGCGTTCCTCACCGCTGGTCGGCGGTCTGACGCTGGCGCTGATGACGATGCCGGTCATCGTCATCTCGGGCCGCAACGCGATCAAGGCGGTGCCGCCCTCGATTCGCGAGGCCGCCTACGGCATCGGCGCCAGCAAGGTGCAGACGACCTTCCACCACGTCCTGCCGCTGGCGCTGCCGGGCATCCTGACCGGCACCATCATCGGCATGGCCCGCGCGCTGGGTGAGACCGCGCCGTTGCTGATGATCGGCATGCGCGCCTTCGTCGTCACCCCGCCGGACAGCCTGACGGCTCCGTCGAGCGTGCTGCCGATGCAGATCTTCCTGTGGTCCGACGAAATAGACAAGGCTTTCGTCCAGAACACTTCCGCCGCCATCATCGTGCTGCTGGTCTTCCTGCTCGCCATGAACGGCATCGCCATTTACCTTCGAAACAAATTCGAAGTCCGCTGGTAGAACCATGACCGAAGCCAAGATCACCGCCCGCAACGTTGACGTCTTCTACGGACAGAAGAAGGCGATCAACGACGTCTCGATCGACATCGACAACGGGATCGTCACTGCCTTCATCGGCCCCTCGGGCTGCGGCAAGTCGACGTTCCTGCGCACCCTCAACCGCATGAACGACACGATCGCGGGTGCCCGCGTCGACGGCCAGATCCTGCTGGACGGCGAGGACATCTATGCGTCCACCATGGACTCGGTCGCTCTGCGCGCCCGCGTCGGCATGGTGTTCCAGAAGCCGAACCCGTTCCCCAAGTCGATCTACGAGAACATCGCCTACGGCCCGCGCATCCACGGCCTCGCCAGCGCGAAGTCCGACATGGACCGCATCGTCGAGAACGCGCTGACCAAGGCGGGCCTCTGGGAAGAGGTCAAGGATCGCCTGACCGACGCCGGCACCGCGCTGTCGGGCGGCCAGCAGCAGCGCCTGTGCATCGCGCGCGCCATCGCCGTCAGCCCCGAAGTCATCCTCATGGACGAGCCGTGCTCCGCGCTCGACCCGATCGCCACCGCGCGCATCGAGGAACTGATCGACGAGTTGAAGGAGAGCTTCGCCATCGTCATCGTCACCCACTCGATGCAGCAGGCCGCGCGCGTGTCGCAGCGCACCGCCTTCTTCCACCTCGGCAGCATGGTGGAATACGGCGAGACCGACCAGATCTTCACCAATCCGCGCGAAACGCGCACCAAGGACTACATCACCGGCCGCTACGGCTGAGTGTTGGCATAAGCAGGGACACGCCATGGTAGACCATACCGTCAAGGCCTTCGACTCCGAGATCGGGCAGCTTCGCGGCCTCGTCGCCGAGATGGGCGGGCTCGCCGAAGTCGCCATCCGCGACGCCATCACCGCGCTCGTCCATCATGACGAGGAACTCGCCGCACAAGTCGTCGCCGCCGACGCCAAGCTGGATGCGCTGGAGGCCGAGGTGGACCGCCTCGCCGTGCGTACCATCGCGCTGCGTGCTCCCATGGCCGACGATCTGCGCGACGTCATCGCCGCGCTCAAGATCTCGGGCGTGATCGAGCGCATCGGCGACTATGCCAAGAATATCGCCAAGCGCGTCAATGCGCTGGAAGGCCGCACCAAGATCGACCCGGTCACGCTGGTCCCGGCCA
Organism: Novosphingobium sp. HR1a; assembly: GCF_015594425.1. Classification (NCBI taxonomy): domain Bacteria; kingdom Pseudomonadati; phylum Pseudomonadota; class Alphaproteobacteria; order Sphingomonadales; family Sphingomonadaceae; genus Novosphingobium; species Novosphingobium sp. HR1a. The sequence goes on along the minus strand of NZ_JABXWS010000049.1, from coordinate 12,935 downwards.
TGGCCGAGATCGCCGAGTCCATGGTGCGCGACGTCCTCAACGCCTACGGCTCGCGCGATGCGCAGCTGGCGGTGGAGGTCATCAAGCGCGACCAGAAGCTGGACCAGTTCTACAACACGCTGTTCCGCTCGCTGCTGACGCACATGATGGAGAACCCCGCGACGATCACCAGCGCCGCGCAGCTGCTCTTCATCGCCCGCAACCTGGAGCGCATCGGCGACCATGCCACCAACGTGGCCGAAATGGTCTACTACGCCGCGACCGGCGAATACTGCACGGAGCGCGACTCTTTGACGGATGATACCAGCTCGGGAATGCTGTCGTGAGCGCCGCCTCGATCCTCGTCGTCGAAGACGACGTCGCCCTCAGCGAACTGCTGACCTGGAACCTCTCGGCCGAAGGCTACGACGTGCGTTCCACGCCCGACGGTGAGGAAGCCCTCGTCATGGTGCGCGAGCAAACGCCCGATGCCATCGTGCTCGACTGGATGATCGAGCAGGTGCCCGGCATCGAGGTTTGCCGCCAGCTGCGCAAGGACAAGGAAACCGCCTCGGTCCCGATCATCATGCTCACCGCACGCGGCGAGGAAGAGGACATGATCCGCGGCCTCAAGACCGGCGCTGACGACTATGTCACGAAGCCGTTCTCCCCGCGCGAGCTGATGGCCCGCATCGAAGCGCTGCTGCGCCGCGCGCGGCCGTCGCTGGCGGGCAGCGTGCTGTCGTGGGGGGATATCGAACTCGACGCCACCAGCCACCGCGTGCGTCGCGGCGGCGAGGCGCTGCATCTTGGGCCGACCGAGTTCCGCCTGCTGCGCTACTTCATGGAGCGTCCGAACCGCGTGGTCTCGCGTCAGCAGATCCTCGACGGCGTCTGGGGCATGGACTCGGATATCGACGAGCGCACGGTGGACGTCCACATCCGCCGCCTGCGCAAGGCGATCAACCGCGATGGCGAGACCGATCCGATCCGCACCGTGCGCGCGGCGGGCTATGCGATGGACGTGGCGTAAGGCCTGGGCTGAGGGGGCTTCGACAAGCTCAGCCTGAGCGGAATTGGGAGGTTTACTCTACCTCCCGCTCACCCTGAGCTTGTCGAAGGGTCAGGCGCAGCCTGTCGAAGCCCCATCGGCACAAACCGACGCAATCTAAAGGGGCCGCCTTGCCGCGGCCCCTTCGTCGTTTCAGCCCAGCAGGCCCGCCGTCTGTGCGAGCAGCCACAGGCCGATCACCAGGAACAGCAGCGCCGCCACCGTACGCACGACGTTCAGCGGCACCTTCTTGATGAGGGCATTGCCGAGGAACACCGCCGGCACGTTGGCGATCATCATGCCGATGGTGGTGCCCATCATCACCGGCACCACGCTCTGGAAGCGGGCGCCCAGCGCGATCGTGGCGATCTGGGTCTTGTCGCCCATCTCGACCAGGAAGAAGGCGATGGCGGTCGCCAGGAAGGGGCCGAAGCGGCTGGGCTTGGCTTCCTCGTCTTCGTCGAACTTGTCGGGGATCAGCGTCCAGCCCGCCATCAGGATGAAGCTGGCGGCGACTAGGTAGCGGAACCACTGCCCGTCGAGGAAGGCGGCCGCCTGCTCGCCCACCAGTGCGGCGAGGAAGTGGTTGGCGATGGTAGCCACGAAGATGCCCGCCACGATCGGCCAGGGCCGCTTGAAGCGCGTGGCGAGGACGATGGCGAGAAGCTGGGTCTTGTCGCCGATCTCGGCGAGGGCGACCACGGCGGTCGATGTGAGCAGGGCTTCCAAGGTCATGGTACTCCGGGCCGGGCGGAAACGAAACGCAACGACGCATTCGGAATCCGCCCGGCCGAGCGAAACCGCATGCGTCATTGGTCTCGCCCGGACGTTTGGAAACGTCCTCCTGCGCGCCATGGCCTCTCGACCAAGTGTGTTGACGGCAGGTCCCGCAAAATGCGCGGGCGGCTACTCCCCAGATGACGGACCCGCGCTTACCGATGTTCTGCCGTTTTGGGAAGCGCAAAAAGAAAGGCCCGGTCGCTGGGCGACCGGGCCATGAGGTTGCCGTCGGGAGGGCAGGTGCCTCCCCGGAAAAGACGGCTTAGAAAGTGATCGATGCCGAGAGCGAGAACACGCGGCCCACGTCGTACGTGTTGACCTGGATGCGGCCGCCTTCGAAGTCCTGATATTCCGAGTGTTTACGCCCCGTGAGGTTGCGTGCCTCGAACTTCACCTCGATGTCGGTGCCTGCCAACTCGATGCCCTGGCGCGCCACGAAGTCGATCGTGAAGCCGGGGTTCTCGAAGATGTCGTTCTGGCCCGACTGGTTGAGGCCGCGGCTCGTCACGCGCTTGCTGGCGTAGTTGAACAGGAAGGTCTGCTGCGAGAGCCCACCCTGCTGCTCGAGGCCCAGCTGCACGTTGGCGATGTGCTCCGACTGGCCCGTGAGCGGTGCGCCGTCTCGGAAGTAGTCGAGCGCATTGTTGGTCGAGGCGCCGTACACCGCCGTCGTGTCGCCCTGCTTCACGCTGAGCTTGGACTTGGTGTAGGTGTAGTTCGCGGCCAGCAGCAGGCGGCGATCGGCGAAGAGGTCGAAATACTTCTGCAGTTCGACTTCGGCGCCGTAGAGGTTAGCCGAAGGCGCGTTGGCATACGTCGTCACGAAGTCGTTGCCCGGACGGACCAGGAACGTTTCGATCGGGTTTTCCAGACGCTTGAAGAAGCCGCCGATGGACACCTTGTCCTTCGTAGTCATGTAGTACTCTAAACGCGCTTCGGCGTTGTAGAGCTGGCTGTCCGTCAGCAGCGGGTTACCGCGATAGCTGCGGTTGCTGTCGGGATCGAAGAAGGATTGATAGAGCAGCTCGCGGAACTGCGGGCGTGCGATCGTCTTCGAACCGTTGACGCGCAGCTGCATGCCGGGCTGCAGCTCGTACGTGAGCGTCAGGGCGGGCAGCCAGTATTCGCGCTCGATGTTGGTGTCGGGGATGGCCGTGCCGGTGGCTGCGATCGGCTTCACGCCCGCGAACTGGGTCGCATATTCCCAGCGCACGCCGAGGTCGAAGCTGAGGGCGTCGGTGAGCTGGCCGTTCAGCTTGGCATACCACGCGTGGTTGTTCAGCCTGGCGTCGAACACTGCACCGGCATAATCGATCTCGTTGGTCAGCAGGTGGTAGTCCACCGCACCGCCCGTCGCCTGGTCGATGAAGAACATGCCGGGCTGGAACAGCACGTCCGGCCGCAGCAGGCCGAAGGCACCGATCAGGCGCGTATCGCCCTGCGCACGGATCTGGAACGAGCGGCGCGAGGTGCGGCGATCGTTGAGCTGGTAGGCGTAGCCGACCGTGCCCTGCCAGCCCGCACCGAACGAGTGCGAAAGGTCGACGCCCGCCGACCAGACGTCCTCGTCCAGATTCGAGAAATCGACCGTCGCGTCACCCTGGTTGCCGCCGTCGAGCCGGTTGATGAACTGGTCGCCGTTGGTGCCGCTGTTGAGGCGGACGTACTGCAGCGAGATCTCGTAAGGCGCCTTGCGCTTGGAGTTGGCGTAGCCGCCGCGCACGTCCAGCTCGGTGTCGCCGCCCAGCTTGAACTCGCCGACCAGCTGGGTGTCCATCAGCTGACGCTCGTACCAGCCGGTATCCTGGTACAGGTAGTCGATCGTCGGCGTCGCGTTCTGGTAGCCCAGCGAGAGCGAGGCGCGCTTGACCGTGTCGTGGATGTACACGTTGGTCCAGCGGATCTTGTTGTCGCCCCACTCGAGGCCGACACCGAGCATGGCGTTGGCGACGATGCGGTTCTCGGTGACGACCTGCTGGAAGTCCTGCTCGCGCGTGTCGTAGTCGAGACCGGCGATACGCTGGGTGGTGATGTCCTTGGTCTGCAGCTTGTTCGAGTAGCTGGCCGCCGCGATCACGCCGAGGCGTGCTTCGCCGATATCGGCGTAAGTGCCCGCCGAAAGGCTGCCCGAGAAGTTGACCGGAAGATGGTTGTCGGTCTGGACTACAGCGTTGCGGCCGTTCATCAGCGTGCTGCCGATGGCGCGCGCCTGGTCGCTCGTGCCGTCGAGCAGGGTTCCGCTGCCGAGATAGTCCTTCATCTCGACGGACTTGTTGCGGTTGCCGTTGTCGTAGCCCGTCCAGTCGGTCTTGCTGCCGTAGTAGGTGTAGCCGAGCTTGTTGGTCGTCTCGGTATCCCACGAGGCGCCGCCGCCGATCGTCAGGAACGGCTTGTCGGGCACGGCGCGGGTGGTCAGGTTGATGACGCCGCCGCCGAATTCGCCGGGGAAGTTCGCCGAGTAGCTCTTCTGGACGAGCGAGGAGGCGATGATGCTGGTGGGGAACAGGTCCAGCGGGACAACGCGCTTGAGCGGCTCGGGGCTGGGCAGGGGCGAGCCGTTGAGCAGCGCCAGCGAATAGCGATCGCCCAGGCCGCGCACGTAGACGTAGCCGTTGCCGACCACCGAAAGGCCGGTCACGCGGCCGAGGGCGCCGGCGATGTCGCCTTCGCCGGTGCGCGCGATTTCCTCGTTCGAGAGGACCGAGACGACCTGCGGGGCATAGCGCTGCACATTGCGCGAGCGCTGGCCGGTGACGAGAATCTCGCCGCCCGGGATCGAGACGTCGGGGGCGTCGCCCTCTTCCGGATCCTGGTCGGCGGGCGCTGTGCTGCCGGTCGAGGTGTTGTCGGTCGTGGTGCTCTTCTGCGCCCATGCCATCGTCGGCATGGTCATCGCGCTGGAAAGCAGCAGCGCCGCTACGAGCCGCGGCTTGGTCATTTGGTGTCCCCCTGGAACAGAGAATTGGATGCAAATGAGGGGACGGCCTTCGCGGACCGCCCCCCCTTTCATTCGACTAAGGGCGGTTGCCTCAGGTGACCGGCAGGGCCGTGCAGGCGCTGTTCGAACCGAAGTTCGCGGTCGCGGTGTCGCAGGTCCAGCCGCGATACCAGGTGTCGCTCGCGTCCTTGACGGCGCCGATGTAGGTCACCGCGTCGAAGAAGCTCGAGATCGACTGGAGGTTGGCATAGGCCGCCACCCCGTTTTCGTTGGCGCCGTTGACGAACGTGCTCGTCAGCGTCGACGTGAAGGCCGAGTTGTTGTTCGTGCCCGCGTCGAATGCGGCCTTGACGGTGGCGGCGGTGTAGCTGCCGGTGCCCAGGAATTCCTGGCCGCTGCGGCAGGAGATCACGACGGAGTCCGCAGCCAGCGTTGCGCGGGTTGCGGTGGTGCCGGTGCCGTTGATGCGGATGCAGGCATCGGTGTTCGTGTCGGAGTTGGCCGCAATGTTGGGAGCCACGATCACGCCGTTGACCAGGTGGAGGTCGGCGTTGCCGCGCACGAAGATGGCCGCATCGTTCGAGTTGTTGTTCGCGCCGTTCTGGATCGCGGTGAAGTTCGCGACGGTGCTCTTCTGGCGCGGGGTCTGGTCTTCCCTGCCGTTGCTGTCGACTTCCATCAGCGAGTCGCCGTCGGCATTGCGCTGGGCGATGATGACGTACTGGAAGTTGCCCTGCACGCCGGTATCGATGTCGAGGCTGTCGTCGTCGGCGTTGACGGCGATGTAGTGCTTCATGTTGACCGCGCCGCCGAAGAATTCAGCGCCGTCGTCCGAGCTGTTCACGCTCTGGATGAAGTCGAGCGTGGTGCCGGTGCCGACGCCTTCGCCGGTCAGGGCCTGAAGCTCGGTATCCGAGCCCAGCACGTAACCCGAGAAGCGGATCTGGACATACTTCATGATGCCGGCGTTGTAGCTGTTGTCCTTGCCGCCGAAGATGGCCGGGTTGGCCGAACCTTCGGTGTCGCGCTCGCAGGTCACGTCGGTGACGTTGCCGCCGGCGGTGCAGTCGGTGGTGATGCCGCGGCCCATCAGCACGACGCCGCCCCAGCGGCCGTCGGTGGATTCGGTCGCGGTTCCGCGCACGTTCTCGTACGTGGTGAAGATGATCGGCTGGGCGAGAGTGCCCGTGGCATTGATCTTGTTGCCGCGGTTGACGGCAAGCCATGCCGGTTCGGCGCCGTTCTGGCCATAGACGATCACGCCCGGCTCGATGGTGAGCGTGACGTTGGTGTCGGAGGTCAGCGAGCGGCCGCCGCAGCTCAGCGTCTTGGTGGCGAACGGAGCCGCCGTGGTCGGGGCGGTCAGGCCGCCATCGCAACCGACGTCGACGCGGCCGTTCATGCGGTAGAGGACGCCGTCAACCTTGGGCAGCGTGGTGTTCGCGTTGATCAGCGAAGGCAGGGTGCAGACGCGCCAGGTGCCTTCCGGGCCTTCGATGGTGCCGCTGTTGGTGAGGCCGCCGGTGGCGCCGATCGCCGGGCAGTCCGCAGCCGCTTCGACCAGGCCGGTGCCCGGGGTTGGCGTGGGGGTCGGCGTCGGATTGGTGATCGGAACGTTGATCGAGCCGGCGCCCGGCGAGGAAATGTCGTCGGCGCCGCAGCCGGCGAGAGCGAGAGCGCTGCAGCCCATGAGCAGCAGACCGGAAATTTTCTTCACGATGAATCCCCCGTGTTCAGGTCGAACAGATCGAACGGGGGCGATCACGATTCCGCCCCTCGCTGACCGAGGCGTCTAGGCCGCGCGGGTGACGCTTTGTTGGCATTACAATGACACTAATATGCACTTAAATGACAGTGATGTGACGTTGCGAATTAGCCGCAGGTTAGCTGCCCATCGAGTCGGCGGTGGCTTTGGCGATCACAGGTTGATTGCAGTTTTATGACACTAACGTCATTTTGTTGATGGGCGGCGATTTCCGGCAGACGATGACGGGGTATCGACATAGTCCACGGGAGAAATCGCAATGTCCCTTACCGCACTCGCCGCCGCCGTTCTGATGGGTCAGTCTGCGTTTTCGCTCGTCGTCGAGCGGCCGGCATCGCAGGCCCATGACGTCGCCTATGCGGAACTTGCCTCCGGCCGCACGCAGCAGGCGATCACCAAGCTCGAGGCCGACGGCGGCACCAGGTCGGACGATCCGGCGACGCTCATCAATCTCGGGGCCGCCTATGCCCGCACCGGAATGAGCGGCAAGGCGCTGTCCGCCTTCCGCGCGGCGGTATCGACGCCGGTGCGCTACGATCTCGAACTGGCTGACGGAACCTGGGTCGATTCGCGCTTCGCGGCGCGGCGTGCGCTCAGCGGTCTGCTGGCGGCGAACCGTATGGCCTCACGCTGAAATCCGGGCGTTGAAATCCGGTTTCCGGCGGGGATGAGGGGGCGTTCCGAAAGGAGCGCCCCTTTTCCGCGCTCATCTCCTCTCGATCCCCGGCTGGATCGGGTCGGGTCCTTCGAGGTCGCGGCAGCCACGACGGCGCGCATATAAACAAAGCCAAGCGCCGCGCGGATGCCTCTGAAATAAAACCGTCATCCGTTCATCATCTGCGACGAGATTTACGATCCGTTCGCAGCACTGTCGTCACACACCTGTCATCCTGCTAGCGCACTGCGCGCTCATACGGAGGGTATGGTGATTCGATACGCACATCTTCGCAGCCGTTTCGCGCGCTGCTTCTACGCAGTTTCAGCCGTGGTCGCGGCCCAGCTTTCGCCTTCGCTGGCCCATGCTCAGGCCGTTGCGGCCGATCCTGCAGGTTCCGGTCCCATCGTCGCGGCACTCGGCTGGCTGCAGGGTACGCTGCTCGGCAACGTGGCGACCGCGGTTGCCGTCATGGCGGTGGCGGCCGTCGGTTTCATGATGCTGACAGGCCGGATGAACTGGCGCTTCGGCGCGACCGTGATCATCGGCGTGTTCATCCTGTTCGGCGCGGGTGCGATCGTGACCGGCATCCAGTCGGCGGCGGTGGGCTGAGCGCATGAGCCCGATCCTATGACCTTGGCCCGCTATCCGGTTCACCGCGCGCTGACCCGCCCGCAGATGTTTGCGGGCGTGACTTACAGCTTTTTCATTATCAATTTCGCCGTGGTGACCGAGATATTCCTCATCACCAAGAGCTTCTGGACGCTGCCGGTCATGCTGGTGATCCACGGCATCGGCTATCTGGCGTGCCTGCGCGAGCCGCGGGTGTTCGATCTGTGGATCGCCAAGGTCAGCAAGTGCCCGCGCGTCGCCAACTGGCAGCGCTGGGGCTGCAACAGCTACGCGCCGTAAGCGACTGCGCGCGCGGGGGACGACAGTTTTTATGGCCAAGAGCTTCAAATCGCCGTTGAAGGGCTGGGGAGCCAAGGAAGTGCTCGCCGGCGACCGCCTGCCTTACGCCGGGCTCGTGGACGATAACGTCGTGCGCCTGCGCGACGGCTCGGTCATGCTCTCGCTCATGGTGCCCGGCCTCGCGTTCGAGACTGCCGACAGCGACGAACTCAACGCCCATGTCGCCACGCGCGAGGTGCTGCTGCGCTCCTCGCTCGATGCGAGGTTCGTACTGTATCACCACGTCATCCGCCGCCGCGTCGAGATCGAGATGGCGGCGCAGTTCGACGATCCGCTCGCCGCGCATATCGACGCGCGCTGGCGGGCGCGCACGGGTTCGGGCGCGCTGTTCGTCAACGACCAGTTCATTACCCTGGTGCGCCGTCCGGCGCGCGGCAAGGCGGGCTGGGCGGACAAGCTCAGCCGCTTCATGAAGAACAAGGGTGCGGAAAACGCCGAGGTCGATCCTGGCGACGTTCGCGCGCTCAAGGCCGCAGCTTCGGCGATGGTCGCCTCGCTTGGCGCCTATGGAGCGCGCCTGCTGGGCGACTACGATGCGCCTGCGGGCCGCTGCTCGGAAGTGCTCGAACTGCTTTCCGCGCTCTACAACGGCGAGATGCGCCCGGTGCGTCGTCCCTCGGACGAGACCGACATCGGCCACATGCTGCCTTACCGCCGCGTGAGCTTCGGCATGGACGCGCTGGAACTGCGTGGCGCGACCGGCGGCACCTTCGGCTCGATCGTGAGCCTCAAGGACTACCCCGATTCGACTGCGCCGGGCCTCACCGACGCACTGCTGCGCCTGCCTTGCGAACTGGTGCTGACCGAAACATACGCTCCGGCCGACCGCCAGATCGCGCGCGAACGCATCGACCTCTCGATCCGCCGCCTGCGCAGCGCCGATGAGGAAGCCGTGGCCGAGCGCCGCGAAATGTCCGCCGCGCGCGATGCGCTGGGCACCGGCTCGGTCGGTTTCGGCGATCATCACCTCTCGGTTCTGGTCCGCGCCGATTCGCTCGATGCGCTGGACGAGGTTACCGCGATGTGTGCCGCCTCGCTGGCCGACGCGGGCGCCGTCGCGGTGCGCGAGGAAGTGAACCTCGAACCCGCGTTCTGGGGCCAGCTTCCCGGCAACGAGAGCTTCATCGTGCGCCGCGCTCTGATCTCCAGCGCCAACATGGCCTGTTTCGGCTCCTTGCACGGTTTCGCGATGGGACAGGCGAGCGGCAATCACTGGGGCGACGCGGTCACGCTGTTGTCCACCACCAGCGCTACGCCGTTCTTCTTCAACTTCCATCAGGGCGACCTCGGTAACTTCACCGTCATCGGTCCGTCGGGTTCGGGTAAAACGGTCGTCATGAACTTCCTCGCCGCGCAGGCGCAGAAGTTCGCGCCCCGCACGATCCTGTTCGACAAAGATCGCGGAGCCGAGGTGTTCCTGCGCGGCATCGGCGGCACCTACAGCCGCGTCGCGGCGGGTCATCCGACCGGCTTCAACCCGCTCGCGCTGCCCGACACCGCCCACAACCGCGCCTTCCTGCGCGACTGGCTCGGCGTTCTGCTCGCAGCCAAGGGACCGGAAGAACTCTCGACGATCGCCAGTGCGGTCGACGCGGCCTATCACAACGATCCGTCGCTGCGCCGCCTCTCGCACTTCCGCGAGCTGCTGGCGGGCGCGCGCCGTCCGGAACCGGGCGACCTCGCCTCGCGCCTCGACGCCTGGCTGCAGGGCGGCGAGCATGGCTGGCTGTTCGACAACCAGCACGACCGTCTGGACCTGAGCCAGCGCGTGCTCGGCTTCGACATGACCGCGCTGCTGGAAAGCCCGCGCCTGCGCACGCCGGTCATGATGTACCTGTTCCATCGCATCGACGAGCGCCTCGACGGCGAGCCGACGATGATCCTGATTGACGAGGGCTGGAAGGCGCTCGACGACGAGGTCTTCGCCGCGCGCATCCGCGACTGGCTCAAGACGCTGCGCAAGCGCAACGCGCTGGTCGGCTTCGCGACCCAGTCGGCGCGCGACGCGCTGGATTCGAAGATCGCCACCGCCCTTGTCGAGCAGACCGCGACGATGGTGTTCATGCCCAATTCGCGTGCGCGGGCCGAGGATTATTGCGAGGGCTTCGGCCTGTCGCAGCACGAACTCGACGTCATCCGCACGCTGCCCGCGCATTCGCGCTGCTTCCTGATCCGCCAGTCGGACTCCTCGGTGGTAGTGCGCCTCGACCTTTCGGGCATGCCCGAGGTGCTTACCGTCCTGTCGGGCCGCGAGAGCACCGTGCGCAAGCTCGACACTCTGCGCGAACGCTACGGCGATGCGCCGGAAAGCTGGTATCCGGTGCTCACCGGCATGCAGTGGCCGGGGGAACTGGACGAAGACGCGCCCTGGACGGCGGCGGCGGAGTAAGCCTCATGGCGAACGCCTGCGAACAGCTTACCGAATACGCCTCCGCCGGGGTCGCTCCGGCGCTGCGCGCGGTCGATTGCGTGGCGAACGAGATGGCGGCGGGCGCCTTCGGGCGGCTGTTCGGGGCAGGGGGCGCGATGGCCCCGGTGCTCACGATCGTGCTGACGCTCTACATCGCGTTCTTCGCGTTCTCGCTGCTGACGGGGCGTTCCAGCCTCGGCATCTCGGCGCTGAGCCCGCGCATGCTGCGGCTCGGCGTGGTGCTGACCTTCGCGACCAGCTGGGTCGCCTATCAGGGCGTCGTCTGGAACCTCGCGATCGGCGGGCCGGACTGGATCGCCGGCATGCTGATGGGCGCCAAGGGCTCGGCGACGCAGCTGTTCGGCGACCGCATCGACATCGTCTTCTCGGCGATCAACCAGATTTCCGAAGCGACCTCGCAAGGCGCGCAGGCGGCCAAGGAGGGCGGCGAAGCTGCTGGCGGAGCCGCAGGCGCGGCCATCGCCGCCAAGGGCGCGGGCGGGCTGTTCACGCCTGAAAGCGTCATGTGGATGGGCGCGCTGTTGCTGCTGCTCGGCACCGTGGGCGTGCTGCTCACGGCGCGCATCGCGCTGGCGGTGCTGCTCGCGCTCGGGCCGATCTTCGTGGTCATGGCGCTGTTCGGCGGCACGCGCGGCCTCACCGCGGGCTGGCTGCGCGGCGTCGTGCTCACCGCGATCACGCCGCTCTTCGTCGTGCTCGGCGGCGGGATCACGCTGGAACTGCTGGTGCCGATCATCTCGGGCCTGGTCGAAAGCGCCAATGCGGGGGAGATCGACGGACGCGGTGCGATGGCGTTCTTCCTCGTCGCCTCGGTCCACGTCGCGCTGATGGTCATGGTGGTGAAGGTCGCCGCGACGATGGTAACCGGCTGGCAGGTCTTCGGCCTTGGCGCTTCCGAGCGTGATCGCGCCGCGCCGCAGGGCCACGCCGCTGCTCCGGCCCCGGCCGCCGCGCCCGCATCCTCTGTATCCGCCTACCAGAGCCGCACCTCGACCGTATCTGCGGCTGCCGCGGCGGCGGCGGGTGCTTCGGTGACGGGCGGCGACGGTGCAGCACGTTCAAGCGACCGGCGAACCGTGGTAACGCAAGTCGTGGGCGGGGGAATCGAACCTCTGCGTCAGGGCGATTCGGCCACGCGCGCCAAGGGGATCGGCAGCCGGTTCCGCAGTGCCTCGAACGACACCGGCAAGTTGCCGAAGGAGAAGACACGATGACCCGCGCAACGCTGCGCAAGACCGTCCTTGCGGGCAGCCTGATGGCGCTCGCGCTGGCGGCTCCCGCTCGGGCGGACGACCGCCTGCTCGCCCACGCTTACAGCGAGAGCGAAGTCGTGCGCATCGACGGCAAGGCCGGCGTGCAGGCGACCATCGCCTTCGGCGAGGGCGAGGCGATCGAGAACGTCGCGGTCGGCGATTCGCAGGCCTGGCAGATCACGCCGAACAAGCGCGCCGACCTGCTCTTCGTGAAGCCGCTCGAAGCCACCGCGCGCACCAACATGACGGTGGTGACAAACCGCCACACCTATTTCTTCGACCTCGTCGCCTCAACCAAGGCGAAGCCGCTCTACATGCTGCGCTTCACTTACAAGGATGAGCCCAAGCCGCAGGCCGCGCCTGCCGCCGCAGGGCTGGATGCATCCGAGGTCGCGCTGGCGCTGGGCGATCCTTCAGCCGTGCCCGCCGATCCGGCTGCGCTGAACTTCGCGTGGAAGCGCGTCGGGTCGGAAAAGCTGCTGCCTTCGCGCATCTATGACGACGGCCAGTCTACCTACCTGCTGTGGCCCGAACAGACTTCGGTTCCCGCGATCCTCGTAACCAACGAGAAGGGTGACGAAGGCCCGGTGAACTATGCGGTGCGGGGCGCGACGATCGTGATCGACGACGTGCCGAACACGCTGATCCTGCGTTCGGGCAAGACCAAGGCGGAACTGGTGAACACGCTGCCGCTCGCCTCGCGCCCGGCCAAGCCCCTGAGCCAACCTGCGCCGGTCGCTCCAGCAGCGGCGCCGACTGTCGCGGCGAATTCGCCTGCACCGCAAGCTGCGCCGACTGTCGCTCCCATTGCCCCCGCCACTGCACCCACGTCACAGGGAAACTGATCCATGGCGCCGAATTCCTCGTCCAACTCGGCCTTTCGTGAGCGCTTTTCCGGCGATGCGGCTACCGACCCGCGTGAGGGCGAAGGTGCGCAGGTCATCGATCTGGCGACGCGCAACGTCCTGCCGCAAGTCACCCAGCGCAAGAAGGCCGACGGCCTCGGCCTTGCCGCCGGTGTGCTGATCGTGGCGGCGCTCGGCGGCCTGACGCTGTGGTCGATGGACTCGGCCCGCAACGGCACTGCCGACCTCAAGCCCGCCGCACCCGC